>JAMPXR010000383.1 GCA_023701085.1 Ramlibacter sp.
AGCAGCCTCGTCTGCCACAGCTGCAGCACGCGGGCGCGCATGCCGGCCTCGTTGGCCGCCAGTTCGCGCGGCGCCAGCGCGTCCTTGGCCGTGGCGCGGGCCTTGATCTCGTCGCGCTGGGTCAGCAGGTTGGCGATGCCCCGTTCGGCGTCCAGGATGCTTTTTCGCTGCACTTCCGTCGGGTGGGCCGTGAGCACCGGCGACAGGTAGCTGCGCGCCAGCGCCTGCGATACCGTCCGGGCGGGAATGCCGGCCCCGCGCAGCCGCGCCAGCGCCACCTCGATGCTGCCCTCCTGCGTGTGGCCGGCGCGCTCATGGATCGCGCGGCGCCGGATGTGATGGCGGTCCTCGGCCAGGTTCGCCAGGTGGCTGAAGTAAGTGAAGGCGCGGATGACGCTGACCGTCTGCTCGCTGGACAGGCTCTTCAGCAGGCCCTTGAGCGCCTTGTCCGCCTCGTGGTCGGCATCGCGGCGGAAGGCCACCGACAGCTTGCGGATGCGCTCCACCAGCTCGAACGCATCCACGCCCTCCTGCTCGCGGATCACGTCACCGAGGATGCGGCCGAGCAGCCGGATGTCCTCCACCAGCGGTCGTTCGTTGTCCTTGGCGCGGCGCGCTGGCGAAGGTGGGCTGGGCGGCATGGCTGGGCCTGTCTGGGTCGGTCGGGAGCGGCTGCAATGCCCGGTCCCACGTGGTCGGTCGGTGAGGCAGGAGGCCGGCTGCCCGGCCCGCGAGGCGCCGGAATCCCGGCAGCGCGCATGCTAGCATCGTCTCTTCCCCGGTGATCATGAACAGGTTACGACGTTGAGCAAGCTAATCATCGCGACCCGCGAGAGCCGCCTGGCCCTGTGGCAGGCCGAACACGTGAAAGCCTTGCTCGAGCAGCGCGGCCACCAGGTTTCGCTGCTGGGCATGACCACCCGCGGCGACCAGATCCTGGACCGCACCTTGAGCAAGGTCGGCGGCAAGGGCCTGTTCGTCAAGGAGCTGGAAGTGGCACTGGAGGAAGGGCGCGCCGACCTCGCCGTGCATTCGCTCAAGGACGTGCCCATGGACCTGCCCCAGGGGTTCGTCCTGGGTTGCGTGATGGAGCGCGAAGATCCGCGCGACGCGTTCGTCTCGGGCCGGTTCGCCGCCTTCGCCGAACTGCCGCAGGGCGCGACGGTCGGCACCTCCAGCCTGCGCCGGGTGGTGCTGCTGCGCGCGCTGCGGCCGGACCTGCGGATCGAGCCGCTGCGGGGCAACCTCGACACGCGGCTGCGCAAGCTCGACGAAGGCCACTACGACGCCATCGTGCTGGCCGCGGCCGGCTTGAAACGGCTCGGACTGGCGTCCCGCATCCGGCACGTGTTCGAGCCGGAGCACATGCTGCCCTCGGCGGGGCAGGGCGCGCTGGGCATCGAAGTGCGCGCCGGGCGGGCGGACCTGCTCGAGGTGCTGGCGCCGCTGTCGCATCAGGCGACCTGGCTGGCGGTGGCGGCCGAACGGGCCGTCAGCCGCGCGATGGGCGGCAGCTGCTCGATGCCGCTGGCCGCCTTCGCGACATTTTCGGGCGAATACCTGCAGCTGCGCGCGGCCTGGGGCGAACCCGAAGGCTCCGCGGCCCTGGTGCGTGCCCAATCCGCCGCCGCGGCGGCGGACCTTGCCCAGGCGGCGCAACTCGGTGCCGAGGTTGCGGCGCAATTGCGTGCGGCCGGCGCTCACTGAAAACCGCGGCGCCATGCGCGTTCTGGTCACCCGGCCCGAAGGCGAAGCGAGGCACTGGGTCCAAGAGCTGCGCCGCGGCGGGTTCGACGCGCAGCCGCTGCCCTTGATCGAAATCGCTCCGACAGCCGATACGGCCCCGCTGGCGGCCCAGTGGCGGCAGCTCGATGCCTACCGCGCGGCGATGTTCGTCAGCGGCAATGCGGTGCGGCACTTCTTCGACCGCAAACCCGAGGGCGCTGCATGGCCGGCGCGCACGCGGGCCTGGGCGCCCGGCGCCGGGACGCGCCAGGCGCTGCTGGCAGCGGGCGTGCCGGCCGCGCTGCTGGACTCGCCGGCGCCCGCATCGGCGCAGTTCGACTCCGAAACGCTGTGGCAGGAAGTTGCCGGGCAGGTGGACCCGGGTGATCGCGCGTTGATCGTGCGCGGCGCGGACAGCCAGGGCGCGAGCAGCGGGCGCGACTGGCTGGCCGGGCAGCTCGCCGCCGCGGGCGTGCAGGTCGAGATCGTGGCCGCGTACCAGCGGCAGCCGCCACGCTGGAGCGGGGAGCAGCTTGCGCGCGCGCGCCTGTCCAGCGGGCCGCCGCACGTCTGGCTGTTCAGCAGCTCGGAGGCGATCGCGAACCTGCAAACGCTCCTGCCGGGCCACGATTGGTCCAAGGGCCGCGCCGTCGCGACGCACCCGCGCATCGCACAGGCCGCGCGGCGCGCGGGGTTCGGTGTTGTTTGCGAGTCACGGCCGTCCCTGGACGCCGTGGTGGCCGCCCTAGAATCGTTTCGATGAGTTCAGACCCTTCCAGTTTGACCTCCGCGCCCGAAGGCCAAGTTCCCGCGCTGGAAGTCGCGGACGCCGCCATGCCGCCGTCCAGGCCCGCAAACGTTCGGGCGGCACGCGGTCTCATGTATGTCTTGCTGGCGGTCGCCGCTGTCTCGCTGGCGGTCAGCGGCATGCTGTGGAGCAAGCTCTCGAACATCCAGGAACAGCTCGCGCGCCAGAGCCAGGAGGCCGGCGGCAACGCGATCGAAGCGCGCGCGCTGGCCCGGCAGGCGCAGGAACTGGCCAGGGAAACCGCCGCCCGGCAGGCGCTCACCGAAACCCGGCTGGGCGAAGTGGCCCTGCAGCGTGCCCAGGTGGAGGAACTCATTCAAAGCCTGTCGCGCTCGCGCGACGAAAACCTGGTGGTCGATATCGAAGCGGCACTGCGCCTGGCCCAGCAGCAGGCGCAGCTGACCGGCAGCGCCGAGCCCTTGCTCGCCGAACTGCGCAGTGCCGACAAGCGGCTGGAGCGCGCCGCTCAGCCCAGGCTGTCCCGGGTGCGCGCCGCCATCGCGCGCGACATCGACCGGGTCCGCGCCGCCAGTGTCACGGACGTGCCCGGCCTGCTGGTCAAGCTGGACGAATTGGCGCGGCTGGTCGACGAGCTGCCGCTCGCCAATGCGGTTGCCGGCACCGGCGCGGCCGGCGTGCCGCGCAAGCCGGCGGCGCCGCTGCGCCTGTCGTGGTGGGAGGCGCTGCTGACGGACATCCGGGACGAAGCGCGCCGGCTGGTGCGCGTCAGCCGGGTGGACGAGCCGGACGCCGTGCTGCTGGCGCCCGAGCAGGCGTTCTTCCTGCGCGAAAACCTCAAGTTCAAGCTGCTCAACGCCAGGCTGGGACTGCTGTCGCGGCAGCCCGAGTCGGCGCGGGCCGACATCGCGGCGGCGCTGGCGGCGATGCGCAAGTATTTCGATCCTGCGGCCCGCAGGACCCAGGTGGCCACGGCCTTGCTGCAGCAGGTGCAGGCCCAGCTGCGCGCCGTCGAACTGCCGCGGATCGACGAGACGCTGGCGGTGCTCGCCACGGCGGCCGCGGGAAGGTAGGCGGATGCGCGCGGCGCTCTGGTTGCTGGCCCTGTTCGGCGTCGCGGTGGCGAT
>JAMPXR010000384.1 GCA_023701085.1 Ramlibacter sp.
CACTGGATATTCGGCTTGAGCTCGGTCAGCTTCTTGAAGGCGCGCTCGGCGCCTTCCTTGGTGGCCAGCACCTTGTAGACGTCGGCCGGCTGCACGCCGTCGGCCATCAGCGCGAACTCGACGTTGTAGCGGGCGCCCTTGCGCATGCCGCGCTTGCCCGGGAATTTCTTCACGTCCCAGAAGTCGGCCCAGGTGACCGGCGGTGTCTTGAGCTTGTCGCCGTTGTAGGCCATCACGGTGGACCACACGAAGATGCCGACGCCGCACTCGGTGACCGCGGCCGGCAGGAAGTCGCCCTTGGGCGCGATCTTGGCGTAATCGAGCTTCTCGAACAGGCCCTCGTCGCAGCCGCGCGCCACGTCGGGCGACTCGACTTCCACCACGTCCCAGGTGACCTTCCTGGTTTCGACCATGGCCTTGATCTTGGCCTGCTCGCCGTTGTATTCGACCGGCACCACTTTCACGCCGTTCTTCTCGATCGGCTCGTAGAAGGCCTTCTTCTGCGCGTTCGCGTTGGCGCCGCCGAAGTTGACCACCGTGATCTGCGTCTGGGCCAGCGCCGGCAGCGCGAGCGCGGCGGCGAAAGCGATGATTCCGAGTCTCATGGGTCTGTCTCCTGGTGGTTGAAAATGAGGATCTATCGATAAGCGCGCAGGTGCTCTTCGGCGGCGTAGAGCATCACGGCATCGCCACGAGCGGGAACTCCATGGCCGCCCAAAGGCAGCTTGACCGTGGCCTCGGGCTGCCCCGGGACGGTGCAGCGCAGGCGCAGGTGGTCGCCGAAATAGATCACGTCGGCGACGGTGGCTTCGAAGGTATTGGCCTGATTCAGCACGCCGGTCAGTTCCAGGCGTTCGGGGCGGATGCAGCACTGCACTTCATCGCCGGGCTTGGCGTCGTTGACGTTCAGGCCGGTGACGCGGCAGCCGTTGGCCAGGCCCACCCGGCAGCTGCCGCCCGTGGTGTCCACCACCACGCCGTTCAGGACCGTGTTGTCGCCCACGAATCCGGCGATGAAGCGGTTGGCCGGCGCTTCGTAGAGGCGGTCCACCCGGTCGACCTGCTGTACGGCGCCGTCGTTGAAGACGGCGACGCGATCGGACATGGTCAGCGCTTCGGACTGGTCGTGCGTGACATACACGAAGGTGACGCCCAGGCGCCTGTGCAGCTCCTTCAGCTCGATCTGCATGTGCTCGCGCAACTGCTTGTCCAGCGCGCCCAGCGGCTCGTCCATCAGCACCAGTTGCGGGTCGAACACCAGCGCCCGCGCCAGCGCCACGCGCTGCTGCTGCCCGCCCGAGAGCTGCGCGGGATAGCGCGAACCCAGCTTGCCCATCTGCACCATGCCCAGCGCCCGCGCCACCTTCTCGGCGCGCTGCGCGCCCTTGACCTTGCGCACGCTCAGCGGGTAGGCGACGTTCTCTTCCACGGTCATGTGCGGAAACAGCGCGTAGTTCTGGAACACCATGCCGAAGTTGCGCTTGTGCGGCGGCGTGCGCGTGATGGGCGTGCCGGCCAGGCTGATCTCGCCCGAGGTGGGCGACTCGAAGCCCGCCAGCATCATGAGCGTCGTTGTCTTGCCCGATCCGGACGGGCCCAGCAGCGTGAGGAACTCGCCGCGGCGGATGTCCAGGTCCAGGTCGCGCACGACCAGGGCGGTGCCGTCGTAGGTCTTGTTGACGCCGCTGAAGCTGACCAGCGGCGGCTGCAGGAGGGTCAGGGGCGCCCCTTTTGCCTCCTGTTCGCGATGGCGGGGTTCAGCGGCAAGGGCGACGACGTTCGACATGGCAGGCCTTCAGGCAGCGCAGTGGTTCAGTGAGTCTGCCAGGATGCCCAGTCCTTCGTCCAGCAGGGCGTCGCTCGCGGTCAGCGGGACCAGGATGCGCACCACATTGCCCCAGGTGCCGCAGGTCAGCAGGATGAGCCCGCGCCGGGCCGCTTCGGCCGCGATCCGCTTGGCGAGGTCGGCGTCGGGCTGCAGCGGATCGCCGTTCTTGCAGAGCTCGAACGCCACCATGGCGCCCAGGCCGCGCACGGCGGCAATTGCCGGGTGCCGCTTCGCGATCGTGGACAGGGCCGAGCTCAGCCGTTCGCCCACCTGGCGCGCGCGGTCCAGCAGATTTTCGCGTTCGAAGACCTCCAGCACGGCCAGCCCGGCCACGCAACCGAGCGGGCTGCCGGCATAGGTGCCGCCCAGGCCGCCGGCCTCGGGTGCGTCCATCACGTCCGCGCGGCCGATGACCGCGGAAATCGGGAAGCCCCCGGCCATGGACTTGGCCATGGTGATCATGTCCGGCGCGACGCCCATCTGCTCCACGGCGAACCAGGTCCCGGTGCGGCCGGCGCCGGTCTGAACTTCGTCCGCGATCAGCAGGATGCCCTTGGCGTCGCACAGATCGCGCACGCGCCGGAACAACTCGGGCGGCGCGACATTGAACCCGCCTTCGCCTTGCACCGGCTCGAGGATGATGGCCGCCACGCGGGAGGCCTCGATGTCGTTGCGCAGGATCGCATCGATCGACGCCATCGAATGGTCCACCGTGATGCCGCGCGCGGCGTCCGGAAAGACGGCATGGAAAATCTCGCCCGGGAAGGGGCCGAAGCCGGTCTTGTAGGGCGCGACCTTGCCCGTCAAGCCCAAGGTCAGCAGGGTGCGCCCGTGATAGCCGCCGCCAAAGGCGATCACACCGGGCCGGCCGGTCGCGACGCGGGCGATCTTGACCGCGTTCTCGATGGCTTCGGCACCCGTGGTCAGGAAGATCGTCTTCTTGGCGAAATTGCCGGGGGCCAGCGCGTTCAGGCGCTCGGCCAGGGCCACGTAAGGCTCGTACAGCAGCACCTGGAAGCAGGTGTGCGTGAAGCGGTCCATCTGGGCCTTCACGGCTTCGATCACCGCCGGGTGGCGATGCCCTGTGTTGAGCACGGCGATCCCGCCCGCGAAGTCGATGTAGCGGCGGCCCTCGACGTCGATCACTTCGGCGTTTTCGGCGCGGGCGGCGAAGATGGCGTGGGCGTGGCCCACGCCCCGCGGCACGGCGGCCTCGCGGCGCGCCATCAGGGCGGCATTGGTCAGGTGGAGCTCTCGTTGCATGGCGTTCCTTCGGTCTGGCGCGGACAACTGCTTTCGTGTCCGATGGCCGGCAACTGTAGGAGCGGGATGCCAGAGCTAACATATACAGATCGCCCGCGGCCGCCGATGCACTGTGCAGGTTGCGCGGCCTATACATACAAACCCTTAGCTCGCGCCTTCGCGCGCCGCCGATGTTCAGCCTCGACAGCAAATTGCCGACGCCGCTGGTGACCCAGATCGTGGAGGGTTTCCGCCGCATGGTGGAGGACGGCCAGCTGCGTCCCGGCACCAAGCTGCCTTCGATACGGCAGTTCGCCCATACCCACCAGGTGAGCGTCTATACCGTGGTCGACGCCTACGACCGGCTGGTGGCGCTGGGATTCTTCGCCTCGCGCGCGCATTCGGGTTTCTTCGTGCGCAGCCGCGCCACCGGCGCGCTGGCCCAGACCGGCATCCGCGGCAACTACACCTTCGACTCGATGTGGTACATGCGCCGCATCTTCGAGAACCGGGCGCTGCGCAGCAAGCCCGGCTGCGGCTGGCTTCC
>JAMPXR010000385.1 GCA_023701085.1 Ramlibacter sp.
CGGCGGCGGCACCGGCTACACCGGCGGCGCGGTGCCGCTGACCTGGAAGAGCGCGGTGATCAACACCGAGAAGCTGGAGGCCATGACCGAGGTCGAGCAGGTGACGATCCCGGGCCACGAGCAGCCGGTGCCGACGGTGTGGACCGAGGCCGGCGTCGTGACGCAGCGCGTGTCCGACGCGGCCGAGCGTGCCGGCTACGTGTTCGCGGTCGATCCCACGTCGGCCGAGGCCTCGTGCATCGGCGGCAACATCGCGATGAACGCGGGCGGCAAGAAAGCCGTGCTCTGGGGCACGGCCCTGGACAACCTGGTGTCCTGGCGCATGGTCACGCCGCAGGCCCAGTGGCTGGAGATCACGCGGCTGGACCACAACCTGGGCAAGATCCACGACGTGGAGACGGCCAGCTTCGAGCTGCGCTATTTCGAAGCGGACGGCAGGACGCCGGTGCGCAGCGAGCGCCTGGAGATCCCGGGGCGCACTTTCCGCAAGGAGGGCCTGGGCAAGGACGTGACGGACAAGTTCCTCTCCGGCCTGCCCGGCATCCAGAAGGAGGGCTGCGACGGCCTGATCACCAGCGCGCGCTGGGTGGTGCACCGCATGCCGCGGCACACCCGCACCGTGTGCCTGGAATTTTTCGGCAACGCGCGCGACGCGGTGCCCAGCATCGTCGAGATCAAGGATTTCATGTTCGCGCAGCAGAAGCGTTCGGGTGTCCTGCTGGCCGGCCTGGAGCACCTGGACGACCGCTACCTGCGCGCCGTCGGCTATTCGACCAAGTCCAAGCGCGCGGCGCTGCCCAAGATGGTGCTGGTGGGCGACATCGCGGGCGACGACGCCGACGCGGTGGCGCGCGCCACTTCCGAGGTCGTGCGCATCGCCAACTCGCGCAACGGCGAAGGCTTCGTGGCGATCAGCCCGGAGGCACGCAAGAAGTTCTGGCTGGACCGCAAGCGCACGGCGGCGATCAGCAAGCACACCAACGCCTTCAAGATCAACGAGGACGTGGTGATCCCGCTGCCGCGCATGGCGGAATACACCGACGGCATCGAGCGCATCAACATCGAGCTGTCGCTGGCCAACAAGATCCGCCTGGCCGACGAACTGGAGGCGTTCTTCTCGCGCGGCGACCTGCCGCTGGGCCGGCACGACGACGCCGGGGAGATTCCGTCGGCCGAACTGCTGGAAGACCGCGTCGCCCAGGCGCTGGCGCTGGTGCGCCAGGTGCGCGCGCAGTGGCGCGACTGGCTGCGGGACGTGGAGGCGCTGTTCCCGCGGCTGCAGGACCACACGCTGCGGGCGAGCTGGAAGACGCAGATGCGCGCGCCGCTGCAGACCATCTTCGCCGGGCACGCGTTCGGGCCCATCCTGGAACAGGCCAACGCCATCCACCAGCGCGTGCTCAAGGGCCGCGTCTGGGTGGCGCTGCACATGCACGCGGGCGACGGCAATGTGCACACCAACATCCCGGTCAACAGCGACGACTACGAAATGCTGCAGACCGCGCACGCCGCCGTGAAGCGGATCATGGCGCTGGCACGGTCGCTGCGCGGCGTGATCTCCGGCGAGCACGGCATCGGCATCACCAAGCTGGAATTCCTCACTGACGAGGAGCTGCGGCCGTTCGCCGACTACAAGCAGCAGGTGGACCCCGAGGGCCGCTTCAACAAGGGCAAGCTGCTGCGCCACGCGCAGGCGGACTTTGGCGCTGGCGCGCAACCGCAGGCCGAGGCGCAAGGGGACCCCCTGCTCGCCGTGTACGCGGACCTCACCAATGCCTACACGCCCAGCTTCGGGCTGATGGGGCACGAGTCGCTGATCATGCAGCAGTCGGACATCGGCGCGATCGCGGACAGCGTGAAGGACTGCCTGCGCTGCGGCAAGTGCAAGCCGGTGTGCTCCACCCATGTGCCGCGCGCGAACCTGCTGTACAGCCCGCGTAACAAGATCCTGGCCACCTCGCTGCTGGTCGAGGCTTTCCTGTACGAGGAACAGACCCGCCGCGGCGTCTCGGTCAAGCACTGGGAGGAGTTCGAGGACGTGGCGGACCACTGCACGGTCTGCCACAAGTGCGAGCCGCCGTGCCCCGTGAAGATCGACTTCGGCGACGTCTCGATGAACATGCGCAACCTGCTGCGCAAGATGGGCCAGAAGAGCTTTCGGCCCGGTAACGCGGCCGCGATGTTCATGCTGAACGCGACCAGCCCCCAGACGATCAAGCTGATGCGCAGCGCGGTGGTCGGCGTCGGCTACAGGGCGCAGCGGCTGGGCAACGACCTGCTGCGCGGCTTCGCGCATTTCCAGGTGCGGCGCCCGCCGGCCACGCACGAAGCCGCGCCGCTCAAGGAGCAGGTCATCCACTTCGTGAACAAGAAGCTGCCGGGCGGCCTGCCCAAGAAGACCGCGCGCGCCCTGCTGGACATCGAGGACAGGGACTACGTGCCCATCATCCGCAACCCGAAGGCGACCACTTCGGAGACGGAGGCGGTGTTCTATTTCCCGGGCTGCGGCTCCGAGCGCCTGTTCTCGCAGGTCGGGCTGGCGACGCAGGCCATGCTGTGGCACGCCGGCGTGCAGACGGTGCTGCCGCCGGGCTATATCTGCTGCGGCTATCCGCAGCGCGGCTCGGGGCAGTTCGACAAGGCCGAGAAGATCATCACGGACAACCGCGTGCTGTTCCACCGCGTCGCCAACACGCTGAACTACCTGGACATCCGCACGGTGGTGGTGAGCTGCGGCACCTGCTACGACCAGCTGCAGGGCTATGAGTTCGAGAAGATCTTCCCCGGCTCGCGCATCATCGACATCCACGAGTACCTGCTGGAGAAGGGCATCCGCCTGCCCGAGGGGCAGGGCGGCTTCCTGTACCACGAACCCTGCCACAACCCGATGAAGCTGCAGGATTCGCTCAAGACCGTGAAGGCGCTGGTGGGCGACAAGGTGCGCAAGTCGGAACGCTGCTGCGGCGAGTCGGGGACGTTCGGCGTGAGCCGCCCGGACATCGCCACGCAGGTACGCTTTCGCAAGGAGGAGGAGTTGCGCAAGGACGAGAAGGCGCTGCGCGAAGCCATGAAAGGCGCCGCCGGCGGCGCGGGCGCCGTGGGCGAAAAGGGCAACATCAAGATCCTCACCAGCTGCCCCAGCTGCCTGCAGGGCCTGACGCGCTACAGCGCGGACCTGCAGAACGGCCTGCTCGAAGCCGACTACATCGTGATCGAGATGGCCAACCAGATCCTGGGCCCGAACTGGATGCCCGAATACGTCCACGCGGCCAACAGCGGCGGCATCGAGCGGGTGCTGGTGTGACGCAGGCAGCGGATTGCCCCTTGTGCCGGGAGCCGGGCGGAGTGCTCGTGTTCCAGGGGCCAAAATTCCGCGTCATTCGCGCCGAGGAAGCGGGCTTTCCGGCCTTTTACCGGCTGGTCTGGTCGAAGCACGTCGCCGAATTCTCCGAACTCGCCGCCGCGGACCGCCGGCTGTGCATGGACGCGGTGGCGCAGGTCGAGCAGGCGCTGCGCGCGCACCTGCGGCCCGCGAAGGTCAATCTCGCTGCGCTGGGCAACGTCGTGCCGCACCTGCATTGGCACATCGTGGCGCGCTTCGA
>JAMPXR010000386.1 GCA_023701085.1 Ramlibacter sp.
CGTGGTGGGACGAAGGGCAGATCGACCTGTACCTCGACGCGTTCCGCGAGTTGATGCTGCCGCAGACGACCGTGTTGGTTGGAAACCACAGCACGCTATGGCGCTGGCTGGTTCCCGACTGGACCAGCGACCGCAGCCCGAGCGCGCGCGACATCGCCAAGGCCGCCTCCGAAATGGGCGTGCCTTACACGCTGGTCACCGGCATCCCCTTGCCCGATCAGTACATCGACAACGTGCTGGCATCGCCGCAGGCGGTCCTGGCCAGCGAGAAATTCGAACGCTTCGAGGCCAGCTTCGCCGGCGCCGGCGATACCCTCTCGGCCGCGCTCGCCGCACTGCTGGCCAGCGGCACCGACCTGGCCGCGGCCACCACGGAAGCGCTCGACTACCTCGATCGCTGCCTGGACGCGGGATTTCGACCGGGCATGGGCAACGTCGTGCCCGATCGCCTGTTCTGGGCGCAGCCCGAGTCGGAGAGCGAGCCCCTGACCGAGGAAGAAGCGCAGGCCCTGCAAGTATTCGACATGCCGACCCATGACACCAAACACTGATCGCAACGAGCAACTTTTCGAGCGGGCCAAGGCGCTGATTCCGGGGGGCGTGAATTCGCCCGTGCGCGCCTTCCGCGCCGTCGGCGGCACGCCGCGCTTCGTGCAGCGCGCCCAGGGCGCCTACTTCTGGGACGCCAACGGCAAGCGCCACATCGACTACATCGGCTCCTGGGGCCCGATGATCCTGGGCCACGGCCACCCGGCGGTGGTCGAGGCCGTGCAGCGCGCGGTGGCGGATGGCTTTTCCTTCGGCGCGCCGACGGAGCGCGAAGTGGAGTTGGCCCAGGAAATCGTGGACCTGCTGCCTTCGGTCGAGATGGTGCGCCTGGTCAGTTCGGGCACGGAAGCGGCGATGAGCGCGATCCGGCTGGCGCGCGGCGCCACCGGCCGCAGCAAGATCGTCAAGTTCGAGGGCTGCTACCACGGTCACGCGGACGCGCTGCTGGTCAAGGCCGGCTCCGGGCTGGCCACGTTCGGCAATCCCACCAGCGCGGGCGTGCCGCCCGAAGTGGTGCAGCACACGCTGGTGCTCGAATACAACAATGTCGCGCAGCTCGAGGAAGCGTTCGCGCTGCACGGGCCGGACATCGCCTGCCTGATGATCGAGCCGATCGCGGGCAACATGAATTTCGTGCGCGCCGCCGTGCCCTTCATGCGCCGCTGCCGCGAGCTGTGCACCCAGCATGGCGCGCTGCTGGTGTTCGACGAGGTGATGACCGGTTTTCGCGTGGCGCTGGGCGGCGCGCAGAGCGTGTACGCCAAGGCCATCGCGGGATTTCGGCCCGACCTGTCGGTGCTGGGCAAGGTCATCGGCGGCGGCATGCCGCTGGCCGCGTTCGGCGGCCCGCGCGCCATCATGGAGCAGCTCGCTCCGCTGGGCCCGGTGTACCAGGCCGGAACGCTGTCGGGCAATCCGGTGGCCACCGCCTGCGGCCTGGCGACGCTGAAAGAAATCCGCAAACCGGGCTTTTTCGACGGCCTGGCGCGCAAGACCGCCGCACTGGTCGATGGGCTGAAGTCCGCGGCGGCGCAGGAAGGCGTGGCGCTTTGCGCCGACAGCGAAGGCGGCATGTTCGGCTTCTTCCTGCTGGACGCGCTGCCGCAGAATTATCCGCAGGTGATGAAGAGCGATTCGCAGCGTTTCAACCGGCTGTTCCACGGGCTGCTGGATCGCGGCGTCTACATCGCGCCGGCGCTCTACGAAGCGGGCTTCGTCAGCGCCGCGCACAGCGAAGCGGACATCGCCGAAACCCTCGCCGCGGCGCGGGACGTTTTCAAGGCGATCGGCTAGCGCCGCGGCACGGGGCCGCGCGGCGCGGCCCGGTCAGTGCCTGAAGTGGCGCACGCCCGAGAACACCATCGCCACACCGCGCTCGTTCGCGGCCGCGATCACTTCCTCGTCGCGCATGCTGCCGCCGGGCTGAATGACGCAGGCGGCGCCCGCGTCCACCACCACATCCAGGCCGTCGCGGAACGGGAAGAAGGCGTCGCTGGCCACCACGGTGCCCTGCAGCGACAGCCCGGCGTGCTGGGCCTTGATGCTCGCGATGCGGGCCGAATCGAGCCGGCTCATCTGGCCCGCGCCCACGCCCATGGTCATGCCGTCCTTGCAGAACACGATCGCGTTGGACTTGACGAACTTGGCGACCTTCCAGGCGAACAGCAGGTCTTCCAGCTGCTGCGGCGTCGGCTGCTTCCTGGTGACGACCTTGAGCTCGCCCAGGTTCAGCTCGCGGTTGTCTGCCGTCTGCATCAGCAGGCCGGAGCCGACGCGCTTGACGTCGATGGCATTGCGGCCGTTGTCCCAATCGGTGGCGCCGCCCGGCGGCATCGCCAGCTGCAGGATGCGCACGTTGGCCTTGCCCTTGAAGATCTCCAGCGCCTCGGGGCTGAAGCCGGGCGCCATCAGCACTTCGACGAACTGCCTGGAGACCGCTTGCGCCGCGTCGGCGTCGACGCTGCGGTTGAAGGCGATGATGCCGCCGAACGCCGAAGTGGAATCGGTCTTGAACGCCTTCGAGTACGCCTCCAGCGCGTCCTTGCCCAGCGCGACGCCGCAAGGGTTGGCATGCTTGACGATGACGCAGGCGGGCGCGTCGAAGCTCTTGACGCATTCCCAGGCGGCGTCGGCGTCCGCGATGTTGTTGTACGACAGCTCCTTGCCCTGCAGCTGCCGGGCCGTGACCAGCGAGCCGGGCGCCGGATACAGGTCGCGATAGAACGCCGCCTGCTGGTGCGGATTCTCGCCGTAGCGCAGGTCCTGCAGCTTGACGAAACGGCCGTTCGACTGCGCGGGAAACAGGGCGCGGCCGCCGCCTTCCTGGATGCTCGAGAGGTAGTCGCTGATCGCGGCGTCGTAGTTGCTGATGCGGTTGAACGCCGCCACCGCCAGCGCGAAGCGCGTGCGCTCCGACAGCTTGCCGTCGGTCTTGAGCTCCTGCAGCACCTGCGGATACTGCGACGCATCCGTCACCACGCCGACGTCTTTCCAGTTCTTGGCCGCCGAGCGCACCATGGCGGGGCCGCCGATGTCGATGTTCTCGATGGCGTCTTCCAGCGTGCAGCCCGGCTTGGCGACTGTCGCCTCGAACGGGTACAGGTTGACCACCAGCAGGTCGATCATGTCGATGCCCTGCGCCTTGAGCGCGGCCATGTGCTCGGGCAGGTCGCGCCGCGCCAGCAGGCCGCCGTGCACCTTGGGGTGCAGCGTCTTGACGCGCCCGTCGAGCATTTCCGGAAACCCGGTGAGCTGCGCCACTTCCGTGACGGGCAGCCCCTCCTGCGCCAGCAGGCCAGCGGTGCCGCCTGTGGAAATCAGCCGGATGCCCAGCGCGTGCAGCGCGCGCGCGAATTCGACGATGCCGGTCTTGTCGGATACGGAGATCAGTGCGTTCATGTCGGTGGGGGACGGAGCTGGAGGCCCATCCCGCGGGTTATTTCAAAAGCCTGTGTTCGAGCAGCTTCTTGCGCAGCGTGTTGCGGTTCAGTCCCAGCCATTCCGCCGCCCTGGACTGGTTGTGCTCGGCCTTCGCCATCACGACTTCGAG
>JAMPXR010000387.1 GCA_023701085.1 Ramlibacter sp.
CGCCAGGCTGACGACTGCGTTCACGCGCGCCACGGCGGCCTCGGCCTGGGGCTGGCCATCGTCAAGCATCTGGTGGAACTGCACGGCGGCGACATCCGGGCCGAGAGCCTCGGCGAGGGCTGCGGCGCCACGTTCGTGCTGCGCCTGCCGCTTGCAGCGCGGCGCAGCGGCATGGCGCCGCCGCGGCATTCTCCCGCCAACGCGGCCCCCAGCCTCGCTAGGGGCGGGGGCAACGCCGTGGCGGCGGAACCCGCCGTGCACACGGACGCGTAGTCTGGGCTCCTACCCTACGCGCACGTCGATGCGCCGCGGCTTGGCTTCTTCCATCTTGGGAATGCCGAGCCTGAGCACACCGTCCTTCAAGGTCGCCTCGATACGTGAAGTATCGAGTTCACGGCTGAGCGTGAACTGGCGCCGGTACGACGGGTAGTGGGCCTCGCCATAGACCAGCTGCATGTTTTCCGGCTGTGCGGTGGAGGCCGTGGCTTCCAGGATCAGGCTTTCACCATCGACGCGTACGCCCAGCCTGTCGCGCGAAACGCCGGGCAGGTCGGCCAGCAGGGTGATGCCCGACTCGTCCTCGAACACATCCACCGGCGGCACCACGAACGGCTGGCTGCCGAGCTGCCCCTCGGGTGTCGCTTGAGGCATGCGCTTGCGGTCGGAAGTCTGGAGTTCGGAATTCATGGCAATCTCCTTCTTGCGAAACCGATGGATCAACTGACTTCGATGCGACGCGGCTTGGACGACTCGCGCTTGGCCACCGTGATGCGCAGGATCCCTTCACGGTAGGTCGCGTCCACCTTGGCCGGATCGGCCTCGTCGGGCAGGCTGACCACCCTGCGGAAGTCGCCGGTAAACCGCTCCTGGGCGTAGACGCTGACGCCGTCGCCGCTTTCGGGGACGTTGCTCTTGCGCTCGCCCGCGATCACCAGCAGGCCGCGATCGATGCTCAGCTGCAAGCTGGCGGGATCCAGCCCTGGCGCCAGCGCCATGACTTCGATCGTTTCGGGGGTGGTGCCAACGTTGATGACCGGGAAGCTCGCGCCGGTCAGGGCCCGGATGCTCGACCGTTCGGCCGGACGGAACACCTGGTCCAGCACGCTTTGCAGGCGGTTCAGCTCCGAAAAGAGGTCCGCCGCCGGTCTGAAGGATGCATTCATCATCACATCTCTCCTTGGACTCGGTTAACAAAGAAACAACTGGTTTGCTGCGCAGCCCTCAGCCGCGCGAATCTGAATTAGCGGTGCGCTCCGGTTTTTCAAGGGCCCAAGCGCGACCGCGCCATGTGGCGGCGCGGTCGGCCCGCAGGCGAGCCGGCTACCAGCGTCCGAGCAGCACCGGCACCGCCGACACGAGCATGGCGGCGCCCGACGCGGTGAGCAGTCCCAGCACGACCTTGCGAAACACCGTTTCGCCCATGCCCAGGTAGAGGCGCGCGCCCAGCAGCGACGGAATCAGCATGGCGGGCGCGACGATGGCGAACAGCGGCAGCATCTGGCGCGTGGCGATGCCGGTGGCCAGGTAGCTGATGAACGTCACCGTGAGCATCGCCAGGTTGAAGTTCTGAATCACCGCCCGCTGAACGTCTTTCTCGAAGCCGCGCAGCGTGCACCACAGGGTCGGCACGACGCCGGTGAACCCGCCCAGCCCGCCCATCATGCCGCCCGCGGCGCCGGCCAGCGCGTCGGCGGCCCGTCCGCCCACGGTGATGCGGGGCAGGCGCGGAGCGAAAAACAGCAAGGGGCACATCACGACCAGGAACAGCCCCAGCAGGCCCTTGAACAAGGGGGTGTCCATGCGCGGCAGGACGTAAACGCCCAGCGGCAGGCCGGCCAGCCCGCCGGCGATGAAAGGCAGGAGCCGCCGCAGGTTGAAGCCGCGGCGCACCGAAACGGCCGCGATGATCTGCCCGGTGAGCGCGCCGAACACGGCCAGCGCCGCGGCCAGTCGCGGCTCCAGCGTCCAGGCCCACAGCGACATGGCCGTCAGGCCGAAGCCGAATCCCGACAGCCCCTGCACGAAGCCGGCCGCCGCGGCGCCCACGATCACGATGAGGATCAGCGAGTCCAAGCAGGCATTGTCAGGCGTGCGCGGGCTGGCGCGACAGCCCCGCCGCCGGCCGGCGCGGGCGCCTGGCCCACCGGTGCCGGCGCCTTACTCGTAGGCGGAGACCGGCACGCAGCTGCAAAACAGGTTACGGTCGCCGTAGACGTTGTCCACGCGCCCGACCGGCGGCCAGTACTTCGCGTGGCGCCGTTCGTCGAGCACCGCGGCGCCGACCTCGCGCGGGTAGGCGTGGCTCCATTCGCCCTTGAGCAGGCTGGCCGCGGTGTGCGGTGCGTGCTTGAGCGGGTTGTCGTCCTGCGGCCACTCGCCGCGCTCGATGCGGCGGATCTCCTCGCGGATCGCGATCATCGCGCCGATGAAGCGGTCCAGCTCGTCGAGCGTCTCGCTCTCGGTGGGCTCCACCATCAAGGTGCCGGCCACCGGAAAGCTCAGGGTGGGGGCGTGAAAACCGTAATCGATCAGGCGTTTGGCCACGTCCTCGGCGCTCACGCCGCTGGTTTCCTTGAGCGGCCGCAGGTCCAGGATGCACTCGTGCGCCACGTGCCCGTTGGCGCTGGCGTAGAGCGTCGGGTAATGATCCTTCAGGCGCGCGCTCACGTAGTTCGCGCTGAGGATCGCGACTTCGGTGGCCTGCTTCAGGCCCTCCGCGCCCATCATGCGGCAGTACATCCAGCTGATCGGGAGCACGGCCGCATTGCCCAGCGGCGCGGCGGACACCGCGCCCACGTGGAACGGCTGCTGCTGGGCCTTCGCGACGGTTTCCACCGCTTCGGCCCGCACCAGCTGCGCCGCCTCGAACGCGGCATGGCCGGGCAGGAAGGGCACCAGGTCTTCCACCACGCAGACGGGCCCCACGCCGGGGCCGCCGCCGCCATGCGGGATGCAGAAGGTCTTGTGCAGGTTCAGGTGGCTCACGTCGCCGCCAAATTCGCCCGGCGCGGCCACGCCGACCAGCGCGTTCATGTTGGCGCCGTCGACATAGACGCGCCCGCCGTGGCGGTGCACCAGCGCGCACAATTCCTTGACCTGCATCTCGAACACCCCGTGCGTGCTGGGGTAGGTGATCATCACGGCGGCGAGCCTGGCGCTGTGCTGTTCGCACTTGGCCTGCAGGTCGGCCAGGTCGACGTTGCCATTGGCGTCGCAGGCGGTCACGACCACCTGCATGCCCGCCATCTGGGCGCTGGCCGGGTTGGTCCCGTGCGCCGAGGAAGGGATCAGGCAGATGTTGCGATGGCCCTGGCCCTTGCTGTCGTGGAACGCCTTGATCGCCAGCAGGCCGGCGTATTCGCCCTGCGAGCCCGCGTTGGGCTGCAGGCTCACGCCGGCATAGCCGGTCGCCTGGCACAGCCACGCGCGCAGCTGTTCGTCGAGCTCCGCATAGCCTTGCAGCTGGTCGCGCGGCGCGAAGGGATGGACATGCGCGAATTCAGGCCAGGTGATGGGGATCATCTCGCTGGTCGCATTGAGCTTCATGGTGCAGCTGCCCAGCGGGATCATGCTGCGGTCCAGCGCCAGGTCCTTGTC
>JAMPXR010000388.1 GCA_023701085.1 Ramlibacter sp.
GGAGGTCAGCCAGGTCAAGGTGCGCCGCTCGCTGCTGCTGTCGCGCATCGGCATTGCCACGGTGACCATGGCCGGGCTGCTCGCCTTCTATCTCTACCTGCGGCAGACCACCGCGCTCGAGCTCGCCGGCGAACGGCAGCAGCAGGTGCTGCAGCAGGAGCGCGACCTGCTGGAACGCCAGGTGCGCGAGCGCACCGCCACCCTGGCCGAACTCGCGACCCACCTGCAGCAGGTGCGCGAGGAGGAGCGCGGCCATCTCGCGCGCGAGCTGCACGACGAGCTCGGCGCCCTGCTCACCGCGGCCAAGCTCGACGTCGCCCGCCTGAAGTCCCGCCTGGGCGCGCAGCCCGCCCCGGAGGTCACCCAGCGCCTGCTGCACCTGACCGACGCCCTGAACAGCGGCATCGCGCTGAAGCGCCGCATCATCGAAGACCTGCGCCCGTCGTCGCTCGCGAATCTGGGCTTGTCGGCCTCGGTGGAGATCCTCTCGCGCGAATTTTCGGAACGCTCGGGCGTGGAAGTGATGACCAACATTGAGCCCACCGAGCTGGACGAGTCGCGCCAGCTCACGGTCTACCGGCTGATCCAGGAGTCGCTCACCAACGTGGGCAAGTATGCGGAAGCCAGGCAGGTCGACATCAGCCTGCACAACTACGGCAATTACGTGGAGGTGGACATCAAGGACGACGGCAAAGGCTTCAACGTCTCGGAGATCCGTGCGTCCACCCACGGCCTGGCCGGCATGCGCCATCGCGTCGAGGCCGCCGGCGGGCGGCTCACGGTGATTTCCGCGCCGGGCAGCGGAACGCGGATTTCGGCGGTCCTGCCCAAGGGCGGACCGACCAGCGCGTGACGCGTCGTTTTCCGAAAGTTCCCCTCCGGGCGTCGGCGCAGTCCTACACTCAGCCGTCCCGCCTACCGACAAACACTCACGACGGCCGCCGATCAACAGTGGCCGGCACACTGTCCTAACCTTGCTGCAGGCGTCCGCGCGGCACGCGGGGCGCCTCGGTGCCCGAGCACGCCTGCAAGGAGTTTCGACATGCTGCACTACGCCGTTGTGTTCCTGGTGATCGCGCTGATCGCGGCCCTGTTCGGGTTCGGCGGCATCGCGGCGGGCGCGGTGGAGATCGCCAAGATCCTGTTCTTCGTGTTCGTGATCATGGCCGTCGTCGCCTTCGTCATCAGCCTCGGGCGCAAGGACTAGGGCCAGCTAACACCCTGATTCGCGAGGCCCCACCGGCCCCGCGCCAACCAACCAAAGAGAGGAATCGTTCATGATGACCCGCAGCAGCCGATCGCTCCAGGCAGGAGCATCCGAATACCGCGACGACGCGGTGGGCGCCGGCGCGCACGCGCTCGAAACCACCCGGAATCTGGCCTCGCAGGCCATGGAGAGGGCCGGGGAAACGGTGCGCGACCTGCGCTACGGCGCCTCCGACCTGGCCCGCAGGGGCGCCACCACGGTAGGCGATGCGACGGCCGCCGCGCAGCGGCAGCTGGGCCACTACGCCCAGGCGACCGGCCGGTACGTCTCGGAGCAGCCGGTGAAATCGGCGTTGATCGCCGCGGCCGTGGGAGCCGCCGTGGCGGCGCTGGTGCTCGCCCTGCGGCGCAACCGGCGCAACGACTACTACTGAGCCGAAGGCGGCCGGGTCGAGTCGCGGGCATGATCCATCCCATCTTTTCAGTGCTGATCCGGCGTCCGGAACTGGTCATCGACCATGTGGCCGGGTATGCGGCGCTGGTGCAGGAAGAGGCCTCCACCGTGGGCGTGGAAGTCGCCCGGCGGGCCGTCGCCTGGGGCATCGCCGTGCTGGGCCTCGTCGTCTTCCTGGTCCTGGCCGGAGTGGCCGTCATGCTCGGCGCCATGCAGGGCGCCTTCCATTGGATTCTGGTCGCAGCCCCCGGTGTGGCCCTGTTGCTGTCCGTCGCGGCATGGCTGGTGGCGCGGCAGCCGCTGCCCGCCCGTGCATTCACCGAACTCAAAGCCCAGCTCGACGCCGACGCCCATGCGTTGCGCGCCGTCGGGGCCCAGACATGAGCGATGCCGCCGACAAGCTGTCGCGAAGCCGGCGGGCGATTCTCGACGAAATTCAAATTCGAGACCGGTCGACCGGAAGCCCTTCGGCGCGCCGGTGGCGCCGCCAGGGCGACGGCGGCGAACCGCAGGACGACCACGAAGCGCGCGGGAGCGCTTCGGGATGGCTGGACCGCTTCACGCGGGCCGCGCGGACGTGGTGGCGCCACCACCCCGCGCACATGGGACTCGAACTGGCCACCCCGGCGCTGTCGGCCTTCGCGCAGCGCAAGCCGCTGCAGTTCCTGGGCATCGCCGCCGCCTCGGGCGCCCTGCTGGTGATCGCCCGGCCCTGGCGGCTGGTGTCCGTCACGGGCCTGCTGGTCGCCATCGCGAAGTCCTCGCAGCTGTCCACGGTCCTGCTGTCGGCGCTGTCGGCGGCCGACTTCCAGCGGGACCAGGAACGCCAGGAATGACGCAAACCGGACGGCGTGGTGCGACTGTCCGGGGAGCTTTTTGGGAGCTTTCGCACTGACCCACCACTCACAACTTCAAGGAGAAGACCATGAAATACGCCCGAGTCCTTGCCATCGCCGTCCTGGCGGGCGCCACCCTCGCCGGCACCGGCTGCGCCGTCATCCGCGGCCAGGAAACCGCCGGGGCCTACGTCGACGACGTGACCATCACCACAGCGGTGAAGGCGAAATTCGTGGAGGACAAGACCGTCGACGCCGGCGCCATCAAGGTGCAAACGCTCAACGGCACCGTGCAGCTGTCGGGCTTTGCCAAGTCCAATGCGGAAAAGGCGCAGGCCGAATACCTGGCACGCAACACCAAGGGGGTGCGCCAGGTGCAGAATGCCCTGGTCGTGCGGCCGTAAACTGGCCGCGGGGGCTGGCCGGCGGCGCGGGCCGGCCTGACGAACAGGCAGGCCGGCCAAGCCTGCCTTGTTTCATCGAACCAGGCACGGCACATGAAGACTTTCCGCTGCGACCACTGCGGCCATCTCCTGTTCTTCGAAAACGTCCGATGCCTGCGCTGCGGCAGCGACCTGGCTTTTCTGCCGGACCGGCTCGCGCTGTGCGCGGTGGAGCGCTTGGACGGCACATCGCCGTTGTGGCGCCGCAAGGCCGGGCGAGAGGACGACGCCGGCCCCTATCGGCTTTGCCGCAACCACACGGAACACCAGGCCTGCAACTTCGCGGTGCCGGCGCCGGACCCGAACGCGCTGTGCGTCTCCTGCCGCCAGACGCGCATCCTGCCGGACCTGTCGGTGCCGGGTAACCGCGAGCGCTGGTACCGCATCGAGGCCGCCAAGCGCCGGCTGTTCTACACGTTGGCCAGGCTCGGACTGGCGTCGGGCGCGGGGCCCGGCGGGCCGTGCGACGGGCCTGTTTTCGAACTCCTGGCCGACGTACCCGGCCAGCCGGTATTGACCGGCCATCGCGCGGGCGTGATCACGCTCAACATCGCCGAAGCGGACGACACCGAACGCGTGCGGCGCCGCATGGTCCTGCACGAGCCCTACCGAACGCTGCTGGGCCACCTGAGGCACGAGTCCGGCCA
>JAMPXR010000389.1 GCA_023701085.1 Ramlibacter sp.
CACAGCTGTATTACGCGCCCCCATCGCCGCAACTGATGGGCGCCTTGCGGGTGGCGGTGACCGAAGCCCCCGCCGCGGGCGCCTATCTCGAGGAACCCTGGCGCGAAGTAGTGACGCTGGCGCGGGCCATGGACGACGCAACCGTGGCCGCGGAATACGACGCCCTGTTCGGCGGGGTCGGCAAGCCCGAGGTCTATCTCTTCGGTTCGCACTACCTGAGCGGCTTCCTGAACGACCGGCCGGTGGCGCGGCTGCGCACCGACCTGGCCGCGCTGGGGCTGCAGCCCCAGGCGTCGGTGAGCGAGACCGAGGATCACATCGCCTACCTGTGCGAGGTGATGCGCTACCTGATCGCCGGAGATGACGCCGCGGTGGCGAACCTGACGCGCCAGCGCGAATTCTTCAATGCCCATATCCACCCATGGGTCAATGCCCTGTGCGAGGCCATCGCGCGGCACCCGCGGTCGCGTTTCTACCGGGCGCTGGCCGGTTTCACCCAGGCATTCACGAGCGTCGAGGCCCAGGGCTTCGACCTGCTCGAATGACGGCCGGGCTGTTCGCGCGCAGCGCGCGCCCGCCCCGGCGCGGCCGCGTATGGACGAGCAGCCACGATCGAAAGACGTCTTGCAGACGCATCTTTCAGTTGCTTGCATCCTTTTGGCTCAAGTACTTGCCCCGTGTTTGTATGCTTGCAGAGGGCGGTACATTGGTCCGCGAAAGTCGTTGCGTCTTCAACCGGAAGCTATTGGGAGACATGCCATGAGCCAGCCGAAAAGCAAGCTAAGCCGCAGACGCCTTTTTGTGGGCGCGGGCACCGTCGGCGCGGTGGCCGCGGCCGCCAGCGTGATGCCCGGCGCGGTCCGGGAAACGGCTTCCAGTCCCCAACCCAAGGAGCCGCCCGCGCGCGGTGGCGGGTACCAGCTGACGGAGCACGTCAAGCGGTATTACCGGACCACACTCGTTTAACTCTCATCCAGGAGAGTCCTCCATGTTGCTGACCAAGAAGACGGGCGCTGCCCCGGCGGCTGCGCATTCGACGTTTGCCCGCAGCCTGCAGCGCGGCTTGTCGCGCGCGCTGCCCACCATGGACCGGCGCGCGTTCCTGCGCCGATCGGGACTGGGCGTGGGGGTCGGCATCGCGGCCGGCTCGCTCGCCCTGGTCCAGCGCGCCAAGGCTGTCGAGGGCGCCGCCCCGGCCGTGGGGCAGGGCAAGATCGAAGTGAAGCGCACCGTGTGCACCCACTGCTCGGTCGGCTGCGCCATCGACGCGGTGGTCGAGAACGGCGTGTGGGTGCGGCAGGAGCCGGTGTTCGACTCCCCGCTGAACCTGGGCGCGCATTGCGCCAAGGGCGCCTCCGTGCGCGAACACGGTCATGGCGAGTTCCGGCTGCGCTACCCGATGAAGCTGGTGGACGGCAAGTACCAGCGCATCAGCTGGGACGCGGCCCTCAATGAGATCAGCGCGAAGATGCTGGAACTGCGCAAGGCGAGCGGGCCGGACTCGCTGTACTGGATCGGTTCCTCCAAGCACAGCAACGAGCAGTCCTACCTGATGCGCAAGTTCGTCAGCCTGTGGGGCAGCAACAACTGCGACCACCAGGCGCGCATCTGCCACTCCACCACCGTGGCCGGCGTGGCCAACACATGGGGCTACGGCGCCATGACCAATTCGTACAACGACATGCAGAACAGCAAGTGCGCGTTGTACATCGGCTCCAACGCGGCCGAGGCGCACCCCGTCTCCATGCTGCACATGCTGCACGCCAAGGAGAACGGCACCAAGATGATCGTGTGCGACCCGCGCTTCACGCGCACCGCGGCCAAGGCGGACCAGTACATCCGCTTCCGCTCGGGCACCGACATCCCGGTGCTGTTCGGGCTGCTGTACCACATCTTCAAGAACGGCTGGGAAGACAAGAAGTACATCAACGACCGCGTCTACGGCATGGAGGAGGTCAAGAAGGACGTGCTGGCCAAGTGGACGCCGGACAAGGTGTTCGAGGCGTCGGGCGTGACCGAGGCCGAACTGTTCAAGGCCGCCGAGATGATGGCTAAGAACCGGCCGTCGACGCTGGTCTGGTGCATGGGGCAGACCCAGCACTCGATCGGCAATGCGATGGTGCGCGCCTCCTGCATCGTGCAGCTGGCGCTGGGCAACGTCGGGGTGTCCGGCGGCGGTGCCAACATCTTCCGCGGCCACGACAACGTGCAGGGCGCGACCGACATCGGCCCCAACCCGGACTCGCTGCCGGGGTACTACGGCATCGCCGAGGGTTCCTGGCGCCATTTCGCCAAGGCCTGGGACGTGAGCTACGACTGGATCAAGGACCGTTTCGAATCGCCGGCCATGATGACCAAGCCGGGCATCACCGTGTCGCGCTGGATCGACGGCGTGATGGAGAAGAACGAGCTGATCGACCAGACGCCCAACCTGCGCGGCGTCGTCTACTGGGGCCATGCGCCCAACTCGCAGTCGCGCGGCCTCGAAATGAAGCGGGCGATGGACAAGCTGGACCTGCTGGTCGTGGTGGATCCGTATCCGTCCGCCACCGCGGCCATGGCCGCCATGCCCGGCAAGCCGGAAGACCTGAACCCGAACCGCGCGGTGTACCTGCTGCCGGCGGCGACGCAGTTCGAGACCAGCGGCTCCGTCACGGCCTCCAACCGTTCGCTGCAATGGCGCGAGAAGGTGATCGATCCGCTGTGGGAAAGCCGCAGCGACCACATGATCATGCACCAGCTGGCCGAGAAGCTGGGCTTCGGCAAGGAGCTGTCCAAGACCTACAAGATGCAGAAGGTCAAGGGCCTGGACGAGCCCATGCCCGAGGAGATCCTGCGCGAGATCAACCGGTGCATCTGGACCATCGGCTACACCGGCCAGAGCCCGGAACGGCTGAAGGCGCACATGAAGAACATGGCGGCCTTCGATGTCAAGACGCTGCGCGCCAAGCCGGGCGTCAAGGACAAGGACACCGGCTACGACCTCACCGGCGACTACTTCGGCCTGCCCTGGCCCTGCTTCGGCACGCCCGAGCTCAAGCACCCCGGCACGCACGTGCTGTACAACACCTCGCTGCACGTCATGGAGGGCGGGGGCAACTTCCGTGCGAACTTCGGCGTCGAGCGCAACGGCGTCAACCTGCTGGCCGAAGACGGCTCCGCCTCCGTGGGGGCGGAGATCCAGACCGGCTACCCGGAATTCGACCACGTGCTGCTCAAGAAGCTGGGCTGGTGGGATGAGCTCACCGACGTGGAGAAGGCGCAAGCCGAGGGCAAGAACTGGAAGACCGACAACTCCGGCGGCATCATCCGCGTGACCATGAAGAACCATGGCTGCTACGTCTTCGGCAATGCCAAGGCGCGCGCGGTGGTCTGGAACTTCCCGGACGGCATTCCCCAGCACCGCGAGCCGATCTACAGCACGCGGCCCGATCTGGTCGCCAAGTACCCGACGCACGACGACAAGAAGGCGTTCTGGCGACTGCCCACCCTGTACAAGACCGTGCAGGACAAGAACGTCGCCGACAAGGTCGCCGAGAAATACCCGCTGATCCTCAGCTCCGGGCGGCTCACCGAATACGA
>JAMPXR010000390.1 GCA_023701085.1 Ramlibacter sp.
CGCGCGGCTGGCGGCGCTGCTGGCATGAGCGGACCGCTTCGGGCCGAGCCTGTCTTCGCATTCCCGATCCGCGTCTACTGGGAAGACACCGACGCGGGCGGCATCGTCTTCTATGCGAACTACCTGAAGTACTTCGAACGCGCCCGCACGGAGTGGCTGCGTTCGCTGGGACTGGGACAGCGCGCGCTCAGGGAAAGCACGGGCGGCATCTTCGTCGTGGGCGAAACATCGGTCCGGTTCCACCGCCCGGCCCGGCTCGACGATGAACTTCTTGTTACGGCCCGCGTCGAAGAAATGGGCCGCGCGTCTTTGATAATCGCCCAGCAGGCCTTGCTGCCCGGCGGTACGGCGAGGCCGGGCGCATCCAGCACGGACAAGGGCGGATTCGCGGTCCCCGGCGCCGGCGGGGCGGCCCGGGCAAGGGCCGGGGGAACCCTGCTGTGCGACGGGACGATCCGCATCGGCTGGGTCGAAGCCGATACCCTGAAGCCTGCGAGAATCCCGGCCAAGATCCTGGAAGCCTTGAAACAATGAACCGAGACCTGTCGATTCTTCAACTGGTGCTCAATGCCAGCTGGGTGGTGCAGCTTGTCATGCTGCTGCTGGTGGCGGTGTCGGTCGCCAGCTGGGCCGCGATCTTCCGCAAGCTGTTCGCCCTCAAGCGCGTGAACGCCCTCAACGACGACTTCGAACGCGATTTCTGGTCCGGCATCAGCCTGAACGACCTGTTCGCCGCCGCCGCGCAGAACGCGAAACTCGCCGGCCCGATGGAGCGCATCTTCGCCAGCGGCATGCGCGAATACCAGAAGCTGCGGGAGCGGCGCGTCACCGACGTCAGCGCACTGCTGGACGGCGCGCGCCGCGCCATGCGGGCCAGCTACCAGCGCGAGCTGGACGCCGTGGAGACGCACCTGTCGTTCCTGGCTTCCGTCGGCTCGGTATCGCCCTACGTGGGCCTGTTCGGCACCGTCTGGGGCATCATGCACGCGTTCACGGGCCTGGCCAGCCTGCAGAGCGTGACCCTGGCCACCGTGGCCCCCGGCATCGCCGAAGCGCTGGTCGCCACCGCCATCGGCCTGTTCGCCGCGATCCCGGCGGTGGTCGCGTACAACCGCTTCGCGCGCGACATCGACCGCGTCGCCATCAAGCTGGAGACTTTCATCGAGGAGTTCTCCAACATCCTGCATCGCAACCTGGGCGCGCAATCCGCGTCCGGCCACTGAGGCGCGCGAGCTGCCATGCCGGCCGTGGTTTCCAGCGCGAGGGGGCGGCGCCGCACGATCAGCGAGATCAATATGGTGCCGTTCATCGACGTGATGCTGGTGCTGCTCATCATCTTCATGGTGACCGCGCCCTTGATCGCGCCCAGCATGATCGACCTGCCCAGCGTGCGCAAGGCACCCCGGCAGCCGGACCAGGTGATCCAGGTGATCATCGGAAAGGACGAGTCGCTGGAGCTCAAGATCGACAAGAACCGCTCCAGCCTGCCGCTGGACAAGCTCGTCGCCGCCGTGACCCAGGCCCAGGCCGGCCGGGCGCCCGACGCGAGCGCGGTGGTCATCAGCGCCGACCGCAACGTCAAGTACGAGAGCGTCGTCAACGTCATGGACAAGCTGCAGCAGGCCGGCGTGCGGCGAGTCGGCCTGGCGGTCCAGTCCGCGCGCTAGGATGCCGTCCGATATCGAACGCCTCGAATTCGCGCCCCCGCCGCAGCCGGGCCTGGTGCGCGCGCTGGTGCTGGCGCTGATCGCCCACCTGCTGCTCATGCTGGCCCTGACCTGGGGCATCAGCTGGAACCGCGAATCCGAGAACGCGGCCGCGGAAGCCGAGCTCTGGTCCAGCGTGCCGCAGCAGGCCGCCCCGCCGCAAGTGCAGCCTCCGCCGCCTGCGCCCCCGCCCGCCCCGGCACCGCCCGCGCCCAGCGTCGCCCCACCACCGCCACCGCCGGCCCCGGCGCGAGCCGACATCGCCATGGAGCGGGAAAAACTGAGGAAGGAGCTGGCGCAGCGCAAGCAGGAGGAGCTGGAGCGCCAGAAGAAACTCGAGGCGCGCAAGAAGCTCGAGGAGGAGCGCGAGAAGAAGCTCGAAGCGCGCAAGAAAGAGGAAGCGCTGAAAAAGCAGCTGCTCGCCGAAAAGAAAGCGGCCGACGATAAGCGGAAGAAGGAAGAAGCCGCGAAGGCCCGGCAGCAGCAGCTGGAACAGGAAAAAAAGCTCGCCACGCTGCGCGATGAGCAGTTGCGCAGGATCCAGGGCCTGGCCGGCGCCAGCGGCGGTCCGACCGCGACGGGCGCCGCGCAACGCTCCGCAGGGCCGTCCGACAGCTATGCGGGCCGTGTGCGCGCCCGTGTCAGGCCCAACGTGGTCTTCACCGACGACATCGCCGGCAATCCGACCGCCGAGGTCGAGGTGCGCATGGCGCCGGACGGCACCATCACCAGCCGCAGGCTGCTCAAGTCCAGCGGCATCAAGTCCTGGGACGAAGCCGTGCTGCGCGCACTGGACAAGACCGAAATCCTGCCGCGCGACGTGGACGGGCGGGTGCATTCCCCGTTGATCATCGAATTCAGGCCGAAGGGATGAAGCGGCGCTCGCCGGTGACGTTTTGCAACCTTGCTTGATCTCGCGTATACATGACTACATGCCGCGGATGCGAGCAGAATGTCAAATCGGTGAGCATCCGGCAATGTCCAGGCCGATGAAGGGAAACCCATGAAGGCCATACTCGCGCTGGCCGCCGCAGCCGCCCTGTCGGGCTGCGCCTATTACGACCCCTACCTCTACAACGCCCCGTACTACGGCCCCGGTTACTACCCGGGCACGCCCTACGTGGAGCCGCAGCCCTATTACTACAACTACGGCTACGACTATCCGTATGGCTACGCCTATCCGTATTCCTACGGGTATCCCTACTACCGCGGGTACGGTCCGGGGCCGCGGGTCCATCCCCGGCCGGCCGATCGCCCCAACGTCCACGGCCGCAGGCCGGACGGCGGCGGTTCGGGTTACCACGCGCCGCGGCCAGGGCGCGGCGACAGCGACAGCGGCAGCAGCAGCGGTGACAGGCCCCGGCCCCAGGGGGGCGGTGGAAGCGGCTGGGAGCCCGGTGGCGGTGGCGGCGCGGCGGCGGGCGCCCTGGGCGGGGGCGGCAGCGGGTACGTGCCCAATCAGCCGCCCGAGCGGTAAGCGCGGCTTGCGCGACCGGTGCTGGCTCGTGGGCGGGCTGCTACGCCCATGCCGTCCGCGCGACGGGGCTCACCCCGCCTCGTAAACGACTTGAGCGGCGCCCTCTTCGGCCTGCGCCATCCAGCTCGCCAGCGCCGCGTCGCTGGGAAAGAACCGGGCCGCGTCGCCCAGCTGCAGTTCAGCGACGGCGCCATCGCGGCGCAACGCCAGCCGCACATCGAGGCCGCGCAGCAGCTCGCCCTGTTCCGACATCTCGCGCCGGGGTGGAAATTCCCGCACCAGCCGGCCGATGTCGGGCGCCTTGCCGTTGACCGCGACCCGCAGGTACTTGCCGAAACGGCAGCGCGCCGTGGCCAGGTCCCAGACCTGGTTGACGTTCAGGCGATGGCCGCCC
>JAMPXR010000391.1 GCA_023701085.1 Ramlibacter sp.
ACCGGCTGGCCGCAGCAGCACACCGTGCCGGCGCCCCCGCGGGTGACGATGAATTCAGCCTTGCATACGAGGCATACATAGCGTTTGCCAACCAGATTGGGCATGTCGATTCTCCTTACAGGGTTGAAAAACCATTACTCGTCGCCGTGACGGCCGCTACAGCTCGATTTCCTTCAGATCGGCCGCCACAAGCAGGCGCGGTTGCGTGACCTCCTGCAGATCGGCCACTGTCAAGCCCGGCATCAGTTCGCGCAGCAGCAGCCCGCCCGTTGTGACCTCGATCACCGCCAGGTCCGTGAAGATCATGCTCACCTTGCCCACCGCGGTCGCGGGGTAGCTCAGTGCGTTGACGATTTTCGGCCGGCCATCGGTGGTGCAATGCTCCATCGCGATGAACAGCCGCCGCGCGCCGGCCGCCAGGTCCATGGAGCCCCCGACGTTGCCGACGCCGTCGAGCCCGCGAGCCGGATTGGACCACGAGGCGAAGTCGCCCGCCGGATTCACCTGAAAAGCGCCCATCACCGTGATGTCCACGTGGCCGCCGCGGATCATCGCGAACGATTCGCAGATGTCCACATACACCGAACCGGTCTGTTCCATCACCGGCTGACAGCTGGCGTTGATCAGATCCTGATCCACGTCGTTTCCCTCGGCCAGGTTTCCGGTCTTCAGCATGCCGATCTCGGACTGCAGGATCACGTCGCGGCCGCCCAGCCAGTTCGCGGTGAGGGTCGGAATGCCGATGCCGAGGTTGACATAGCAGTGGTCGGGAATCGCCTGGCTGACGCGCAGCGCGATGATCTCGCGTGGAAGGCCTTCGAACTTTCGCACCAGATTCTCCTGCTCAAAGATTCGTGATCTCGAAGGCGCGGCGTGGCACCTGGATCACCTTCTGCACAAAGATACCGGCCGTATGCACCGAATCGGGGTCGATGCCGCCGGGCTCCACGCATTCCTCGACTTCCGCGATCGTCACGGCCGCGGCCATGGCCATGACGGCATTGAAATTGCGCGCGGTCTTGCGATAGCGCAGGTTGCCCTCGCGATCCCCCTGATGGGCGTGCACCAGGGCAAAATCGGGCTTGAGCGCGTACTCCAGCATGCAGGGGGTGCCGTTGATGGTGCGAAGCTCCTTGGGCACGCGAGCGGCCGCGGCATTGCTCAGCACACCGGCTTCGACCATCGAGCCGGCACCGGTGGGAACGAAGAAAGCGGCAATGCCCGCACCTGCGGCGCGGTACTTCTCGGCCAGCGTTCCCATGGGATGGATCTCGAGTTCGATCGCTCCGCTGCGCACTTGCTGCTCGAACGGATGCGCGGCGCCCTTGCTCGCCGAACGGAACAGTGCGTAGGAGTCGATCACCTTGGCGATCTGCCCGTTGGCCACCAGCTGCTCGAGCTCTTGCTGCGCGCCCAGCAGGGGCCCCGCGCCACACGCAAGCGTCAGGTGACGCACGCGCTTGTTCACCAGCGCCTGCAGCAGGGCGCGCGGCACGCCGGCGGCAAAGAACCCGCCGATCGCCACGACCGCTCCGTCGGCGATTCCGGCAATGGCTTCATCCAGGTTTTCAACAGTCTTGTCCATGGGCTTTCAATCTTGGTTCAATTCGCTGGCGGTCGCGCCTCGGGCCCCGGCCGGCGTGCCAGCATCCATTCGCGCCTGAGCGCAGGTTGCAGCGCCAGGTCGGCGCCCTCACGCAGCGCGCGCTTGGCTCGCCGCAAGGATCCCGGTTCATAGCCGGCGAGGCGGAATGCGAGTTCGGCCGCGGCGCCGGCGAGCGCGCGCGCGGGCACGAGGCGCGTCACCAGACCGGCCTCCAACGCCTCTTCACCGCGCAAGCGGCGGTCACCCAGCAACATGTCGAGGGAGCGGGCGAGGCCTATCGTGCGCGGCACCCACTGCGTTCCGCCGGCCCCGGGCAGGATGCCCAGCGCGGTTTCCGGCAGTCCGAACACCACGTCGTCGGCGGCCACGCGCAGGTCGCAGCACAGGGCGATTTCCATGCCGGAGCCGAAAACATAGCCGTGCAGAGCCGCCACCGTGGGTTGCGGCAGGCTGCGCAGCAGGCCCCACAAGTCACGCTGCGCCCGAATGCGACGCGCGGCCAGCGCCGAGGGCGCGGTCAGGAACTCGCTCAAATCGGCGCCGCCGCAAAAGGCCTTGTCGCCGGCGCCCTGGATGACGATGACGCGGATCTCGTCGTCGAGCCGCGCCGCATCGAGCACCTGATACAGGTCGTCACGCATCTGCACGCTGTAGGCGTTCAGCACGCGGGGCCGGTTCAGCGTGACCCAGGCCACCGCGCCGCGACGCTCGTACAGGACAGTTTCGAACGCTGTCATGGCCCTCACCTGCCCTGGAAGTTGGGCTTGCGCTTGCCTTGGAATGCCCGGATCCCCTCGACCCGGTCTTCGGTCGAGAACAACAGCAGATAGAGGTCCAGCTCCATGCGCAGTCCCTGCTCCAGTGTCAGGTCCAGACCGCCATGCAGCGCCTCTTTCGTCAAGCTCATGGCCGTCGGCGACGCCGCGGCCATGGCTTCGGCCAGCGCCCCGGCATGCTCGTCCACCTGGCCCGCCGCCGCCAGGCGCTGGATCAGGCCGGCGCGCAAGGCCTGCTCTGCGCCGAGGGGATCGCCGGTCAGCACCATGTCGAAGGCGCGTCCCTGCCCGATCAGGCGCGGCAGGCGCTGCGTCGCCCCGGCAAAGGGCATCCGTCCGGCGCGGATCCCCGGCATCCCGTATTCGGCACCGGCCGCGCCGATGCGCAGGTCGCAAGCCAGCGCCAACTCCAGCGCCACCCCGTACGCAGGCCCGCGCAGCGCAGCGATCACCGGCCGCGTGCAGCGCGCCAGTTGTTCGACCACTGCGGCTTGCCTGCTCTCGGCAGCCGCCTCGCCGGGCGCCTCGCCGGCCCCGTCATACGCCAGCAGCAGCACGCGCAGGCCGTCTTCCGCTTCCAGATCGTCCAGCACGCGGCTCAGTTCGTCCAGCTCGCCCGCGCCCAGCCCGAGCGGGCCGACCGGCGCGCGCAGGCGCACTCGCGCCACGCGTCCGTCGTATTCCCGATCAAGGTGCTGGAACTTCATGACGGCGGGCGCTCAGTCCATCCGCACGCCGCCGCAGACATTCAACGCCTGCCCGGTCATGTAATCGGATTGACTGGAGGCCAGGAACGACGCCACGTCGGCGATGTCTTCGACGGTCCCCATCCGGCCGATCGGGATGCCCTTGGACACGGCGGCATATTCGTTGGCGCGGAACTCCTCGGGCGAAATCCCCTGCTTGCGCGCACCGGCCTCGATGTGCTGGTCCCGCAAGTTGGTGATGATCATTCCGGGGCAGACTGCGTTGACGTTGATGCGGTGTGCCGCCACTTCGTGGGCCAGGCTTTGCACCAGTCCCATCACGCCCCATTTGGACGCCGCATAGGCTGCGTTGCCGGGCGCGCCCATGCGGCCCGCGAGTGAGGCGAAGTGAACGATCTTGCCGCCCTGCCCGCGGTCGATCATGTGGCGCACCACGGGCACGGAGATCATGAAGGCGCCGAGCAGGTTGACGTCG
>JAMPXR010000392.1 GCA_023701085.1 Ramlibacter sp.
AACGCCGTGGCGTAGTCCAGCGTGCCCAATTGTTTGCTGATCGCGTCGTTGATCGGCTTGCGGTTGTGGCCCGCGCCCACGCACCAGAGGCTGGAGATGCCGTCGATCACCTGCTTGCCGTCGTGCGTGGTGAAGTGCATGCCCTCGGCGGCGACGAACACGCGCGGGTCCTTGCGGAACTGGCGATTGGGCGTGAAGGGCAACCAGTGGTTGTCCATGGAAAAGTCGTTGTAGGCCATGGCAGCGTCCTGCGGGGTGCTGAAAAGTCCATTGTGGCACCGCCGCCGCGCGCGGGCGGCGCCCCGTGCGCTCCTGCGACAATTCACGGCGTATGAACAGAACTTATGTGCTCACCCTGTCCTGCCCGGACCGCCCGGGCATCGTGCATGCCGTCTCCGGTTTCCTGCTGGAGCGGGGCGGCAACATCGAGGAGGCCGCCCAGTACAACGACCACGACACCGGCCTGTTCTTCATGCGGGTGCAGTTCGCGTGCGGCCAGCTGACCTTCGAGGATCTCAAGGCTCAATTGAATTTCTTCGCCGAACCGTTCACCATGGCCTGGAAGCTGCACGCGTGCAATGAGCCGATGCGCACGGTGATCCTGGTGAGCAAGGAAGGCCACTGCCTGAACGACCTGCTGTTTCGCTGGAAGAGCGGACTGCTGCCGGTGCGCATCGCCGCGATCATCTCCAACCACCGCGACTTCTACCAGCTCGCGGCCGCCTACAACGTGCCGTTCCACCACATGCCGGTGACGGCGGCGACGAAGGCCCAGGTCGAGGCGCGGCAGCTGGAGGTGGTCGAAGCCGAGGGCGCGGAACTGGTGGTGCTGGCGCGCTACATGCAGATCCTGTCGGACGACCTGTGCCGCAAGCTCGCCGGCCGCGCCATCAACATCCATCACAGCTTCCTGCCCAGCTTCAAGGGCGCCAAGCCCTATTACCAGGCGCACGACCGCGGCGTGAAGCTGATCGGCGCCACCGCGCACTACGTCACGGCGGACCTGGACGAGGGCCCCATCATCGAGCAGGACGTGGCGCGCGTGGACCACAGCGCCACCGTGGAAGACCTCACGGCCCAGGGGCGCGACACCGAAAGCCAGGTGCTGGCCCGCGCCGTGAAATGGCATGGCGAGCATCGCGTGCTGATGAACGGCCACAAGACGGTGATCTTCAAATAAAGCGAAAAAGAGCGGCTGAAAGGAAAACAGGTGCGGCGGTCGCCCGCGCACCTGTTCCCTCGAGCCGCCGCCGGATGCCGGCGGGGTTCCGTCCCGCTTTTAGTGTTTGGTCGCCGTGATGATCTGGAAATTGCCGAAGAAATAGGTCGTGCGCTCCACCGTCCAGCCGCCCATTTCCTGCAGCAGCACCAGCGGGTCGTGGCTGTCCCACAGCGCCAGCCCGAGCGGCTCGAACACCTTGAAGTAGGTCCAGCTCAGCGCCTTGAGCACCCACGGCTCCGGCTTGTGGAATTCGCCCAGGTACAGCTTGCCGCCCGGGCGCAGCATGCGGCCGGCCTCGCTCAGGGCCTGCGCCTTGAGGTGGTGCGGCAGTTCATGCAGCAGGAAGAACATCACGTTGGCGTCGACGGTGCCCTCGGCGTGCTTCATCGCGACGGCGTTGTCTTCGATGTACTGGATCTTGTCGCCGTATTGGCCGAGCTTGGTCCGGGCATGCACCAACTCGTTCTTGATGATGTCGGCGATCAGGATGCGCTCGGCGCCGGACTGGAACGCCGCTTCCGCGACGCGCGGGATCACGTTGCCGAAAGCGCAGGAGGTGACCAGCACCTTCTTGTTCCTCAGGTCGGTCGCGCGCAGCCCGGCGACGATCCTGGATACCAGGCGGGGATACTGGAACAGCAGGATCGCCGAGATGATGGGCTGGAAGTCCACCAGCTTGATCAGCCCCATGTTCGAGTAGATGGGGTACACGTGCGAACTCTCGTGGCCCGACCCGGCCAGCCCGCGCACGATCAGCGCGCCGCGGGTCACCACGAAGAAGAACAGGCCGGTGGCCGCCAGGATGAATACCAGGCCGAAAACCGCGTTGGTCATCATTGAGTTCATTTCCCTTCCTCCTGCCCGCGGACCGGTGCTCGCCGGGCCGGCATATGCCTTTCGATTTCGTTCATGTTCGTCCTTTTCGCCCTGTTCACTCAAAGTCACGCTGGCGGCATCGTGCCAGCGCCCCGCGCCCGGCCCATTGATATACCTCAGGTTCCTGCCGATGCGAGGGATCGCGGTGTCGGGGCATGGGCCTACTGTGCCCGCAAGCCCGGGGCCGGAATATCGGTGGCCGCTGAATCAGGCGATCAGCGAAATCCGATTTGCCGGATTCATTCCTCGGATCGGGTCTAGGAATAGTCCGAGTCCGGCCACGGCGCCGGCGGGCGCCCGATGCAAAATCGCGTTCGACGGGTTTGCCCGGGACTTCCCTGCAAAATTGTCACATCGCGGATTCCGCGCGTGGCCTAAAGTGCCATGGATGATGCTTTCTTGCCGCCGAAGCGCAGCGCCCCGCGCCCATCGGCGGTCCTGTGGACGCCAAAGGATGCCCTCATGAATGCCGCCTCCGAACCCGCCGTGCATGAACGCGCCGAGCGCCAGTCGCAGGTGGTGCGGGCGCTGCAAGCTGTCCTGGCGCCCGATGCGCTACTCTGGCATGCCGAGGACACCACGCCCTACGACTGCGACGGGCTGACCGCCTACCGCCAGCGGCCCTTGGTGGTCGCCCTGCCGGAAACCGAAAGCCAGGTCCAGGCGGTGCTGCGCGCCTGCCACGCGCTGGACGTGCCGGTGGTGGCCCGCGGTGCGGGCACCGGTCTGTCCGGCGGGGCCATGCCGCACGCGCTGGGCGTGACGCTGTCGCTGGCCCGCTTCAACCGCATTCTCGAGGTCGATCCGCAGGCCCGCACGGCCGTGGTGCAGTGCGGCGTGCGCAACCTGGCGATCAGCGAGGCCGCGGCGGCTTACGGGCTTTATTACGCGCCCGACCCCTCCAGCCAGATCGCCTGCACCATCGGCGGCAACGTCGCCGAGAACTCCGGCGGCGTCCACTGCCTGAAGTACGGACTGACGCTGCACAACGTGCTGAAGGTGCGCGGCTTCACGATCGAGGGTGAGCCGGTGGAGTTCGGCGGCGACGCGCTGGACTGCGCCGGCCTGGACCTGCTCAGCGTGGTGATCGGCAGCGAGGGCATGCTGGCCGTGGTCACGCAGGTCACCGTCAGGCTGGTGCCCAAGCCGCTGCTGGCGCGCTGCATCATGGCCAGCTTCGACGACGTGCGCAAGGCGGGCGACGCGGTCGCCGCCGTGATCGCCGCCGGCATCATTCCGGCCGGCCTGGAAATGATGGACAAGCCGATGACGGCGGCGGTGGAGGACTTCGTCCACGCCGGCTACGACCTCGCCGCGGCGGCCATCCTGCTGTGCGAGAGCGACGGCACGCCCGAGGAAGTCGAGGAAGAGATCGCCCGCATGAGCGAGGTGCTGCGCGCCAAGGGCGCGACCGCGATCGCGGTGAGCCGCGACGAGGCCGAGCGGCTGAAGTTCTGGAG
>JAMPXR010000393.1 GCA_023701085.1 Ramlibacter sp.
CCGGCTTCGCCCTGGCGCCTGCGCTCTTGCGAATCGCGCGCGCTGCGGGTGATCGCGTCACGCCACGCCTGCTCGTTGTCGACCTCGACCAGGCGGCCGCAGCGCGCCTCCCGCACGAGCCACGGCATGCCGGAGCCCGCCAGATCGGAAACCAGGCAGGGCCGCGCATGGGACATCGCTTCGAGCAGCACCATGCCGAACGCTTCCGTGCGCTCTCGCGAGGCCAGGCAGAACAGGTCGCACGACGCCAGCAGCTCGTGCTTCCTCTGTTCGCTGATCTCGCCCAGCAGGATGGTCGCGGGTTCCCGCCCGGCCGGCGTGGAAGATTCGATCAGCGCCTGCAGGGCGGGCCGCAGCTCTCCCGATCCGGCAATCAGCAGTTGCACATCGGGCAAGGCGGCGACGGCGCGGATCAGGGTCCCGAAGCCCTTGTAGTAGGACAGCCGTCCGATACTGAGCAAGCGCAGGCGGCCCGCACGCCAGGGCAAGGGTTGAGGTGCCTCTCCGCCGTGGGTCACCGGCGCGCCGAGCCCCAGCGGCACCACCACGCATTTCGCGCGCCATGGCGCCAGCGCCTCGCTGGCCCGCAGATACGGCGGGGAGGTGACGACAACGCGTTCGGCCCGCTCCAGTACCGCCTGCTCCCAGGGGCGGTAGAACTTGTAGGCCACAGACAGCACCTTCCTGTCCTCGAACACCACATCGGAATGCCAATGCACGATCCAGGGAATGCTCCGCGCGGCGGCGAGTGTCAGCGCCCAGAACACGGCGAGGTTGGGCACATGCAGGTGCAGCACGTCGGGCTGGAAGCGTTCTATCGCCCTGGCCAGCGCCGACCGAAAGCCCGGCGCCACCGGCGCGTAGGCGATGTTGCCGCGAACCGGCACGCGGGTCAGCCAGTCCGGATCGTCCGCCGAAGGCGTGCCATGCACGACAGCGAATGCTTCCATTCCCTGCGCACGTTGCGCGGCGATGAGGTCTGCGAGAAAAGCCTCCATTCCGCCGCGCGCCGGCGGATAGAACTTGCCGATGTGCAGCACGCGCAGGCCGGCGGCGCCGGTCCCGCTATTTCGAGGAACTGCTGGCGCCCTCACGGCAACTCCGCCTCCCGCATCCGCCCCACGATGATCGATGCCCGGTTCGCCAGATACCCCGAATTCGGCAGCTTCTCGAAGTACTTCGGGCGCGGCAGCATGACCGCCAGGCGCGCGGCTTCGTAGGGCGCCAGCTGCGCGGCGCTCTTGCGGTAGTAGTGGCGGGCCGCGGCCTCGGCGCCGAACACGCCCTCGCCCCACTCGACGCTGTTCAGATAGATCTCCAGGATGCGCTCCTTGCTCAGCATACGCTCCAGCGCGAACGTCAGCACCATCTCCTGCCCCTTGCGCAGCAGGGTGCGCTCGCCCGACAGCAGCAGGTTCTTGGCCAGTTGCTGCGTGATGGTGGAGCCGCCGACGATCTTGGGCGGCCGGGCGCCGGGGCGCGGCGCGAATTGCCCTTGCAGCGACTTGCGCGGGCGCTGCCGGGCGGCCCGTTCCTCGGCCGCGGCGTTGCGCTGCCAGGCCTTCTCCAGCGCCTCCCAGTCCACCCCGTCGTGGTTGGTGAAGCTGCCGTCCTCCGAGGCGATGACGGCGCGCTTGAGATGATCGGAAATCCGCTCGTAGGGCACCCATTGCTGCCGCCAGCGCAGCTTGCCCTTCTGGGTGGCGACGCGCCAGGCTTCCGAGCGCTGGAATGTGGTGGACTGCGGATCGACCGTGGCCATCAAGGCGATGCGCGCCAGGAAGAACAGCTGCAGGCCCGCCGCCGCGACGACCACCAGCGCCAGCCAACGAAGCAGCCCCTTCATCACAGCGTCGCGCGAAGTTCGGCCAGCACCTGGGCGGAGGGCGGCCGCACGCCGCGCCAGACCAGGAAAGCCTGCGCCGCCTGTTCCACCAGCATGCCCAGCCCGTCGCGCGCCACCGCGCCGTGGCGCTGCGCCCATTCGATGAAGCCCTGCGCGGCGGGGCCGTACATCAGGTCGCAAGCCAACGCGCCGGGCCGCAGCACGCCCGGGGCAACGGGAATGGCGCCGCCGCTCAAGCTGCTGGACGTGGCGTTGATCACGATGTCGAAGCTGCCGTGCAGTTCGTGAAGCCCCGGCGCTTCGAGCCGGACCCGGTGGGAGGCTGCCAACGCCGCGTGCCTCGCCATCAACGACGAGGCCTTGCCCTGCGTGCGATTGGCCACGACGATGCGTTCCGGCCGCGCTTCGATCAAAGGCCCCAGCACGCCCGCGGCCGCGCCGCCGGCGCCGATCAGCAGGACATCGCAGCCGGCCAAGTCGACCCCGGCGTTGCGCGTGATGTCGTCCACCAGGCCGACACCGTCGGTGTTGTCGGCATAAATGCCCCCGTCGTCGAAGCGCAGGGTGTTGCAGGCCTGGGCCAGCCGCGCGCGATCGGTCTGGCGGGCGGGCAGGGCGGCGGCCTCGAACTTGAACGGGACCGTGACGTTGCAGCCCTTGCCGCCCTCGTCCCGGAACGCCTGCACGGTGCGCGCGAACGCGTCGCGCGCGACCAGCCGTTTCTCGTAGCGCAGGTCCTGACCGGTGAGCTGCGCGAAGCGCGCATGGATCCACGGCGACTTGCTGTGTTCCACGGGGTTGCCCATGACGCAATAGAGATCGGTGCTCATCGGTCGGTCAGCCGGGTTTCCAGCGTTTCCTCGCGCGTGAACTTGAAGCGCGACACCACGACGATCTGGTCGGCCTTGCGCCGCATCGCCTCGCTGAAGCGGCCGAACGGCCCGGCGTCGCGCGCGATGGCCTTGGCGCGGCGGTCCAGCGTCAGGCTGCCCGAGGTTTCGGCCACCTCGGTGTCCAGCACCTTGCCGTCGAAGTTGACGGTCACGATCATGGTCAGCTCGCCATAGAGCTTCTTGCCGGCGACCTCCGGGAAGTTGTGGGTTCCCTTGTCCTCGATCTTGCGGCGCAGCCCGTCGTAGTACACCGCGTACACCTCCTCGCGCGTGGACGGGCTGATGTAGCGCTTCTTGGGCCGCGCGTTCTCCTCGTTGATGCGCCGCTCGATCTCCGCCAGCATCTTGACCAATTGCCGGCGCTTGTCCTCGCGTGCCTGCGCCTCGGGGGTGTTGCTGGGCTGCTTGGGGTCGGGCGGCGGCAGGGCCGCCAGCATCTTCCTGATCTGCGCCAGCAGCACCATCTGCTGCTCCTGCATGGCCTCGATCTTCTTGTGCGCCTCCTCGGCCGCGTCGCCCAGTTCGGTCAGCGCCGAGGGCGGCAGCGGCGAAGTGGCGCGCCCCTTGGCGGCATCGCCGCCGCCGGCCAGCGATGCCTGCGCGATGGCGCGGGCGTGATCGGCCTTCTCATGGGCCTTGGTGTTGACCAGGATCACCTCCAGCGGCGAGTCCTGGAACACGCGGTTGAACCCCTCGGGATCGACAAAGCGCACCGTCAGCAGCGCCGCGTGGACCGCGAACGATGCGCCGAGCGCGATCTGCAAGGTACTGAAGGAGCGCAGGTTCACGAAGCCGGGCTGTCGAGGGTGGCGGCGGA
>JAMPXR010000394.1 GCA_023701085.1 Ramlibacter sp.
CAGGTGCGCGAGTTCCAGCTGCGCACGCGGCTGCGCTTCAAGCTGCGCACGCGCGAGGGCAAGGAGCTGATCCCCGAAACCGAGCTGCTGCAGCAGCGCGACATCAGCTTCAACGAATCGGCGGTGCTGGCCAAGGAAGCCGAGGAGGGGCTGCTGTACCGCGACATGCAAAGCGACCTGGTGCAGCAGTTGATGCGCAGGCTGGCCGCCGTGAAGACCCTGTAGCGGCGGCATGGAGCTCGATCGCGCGGACCTCACGCTGCTCGAGCTGCTCCAGCGCGACGGGCGCACCACGATCCAGGCGCTGTCCGAAGCCATCCACCTGTCGGCGCGGGCCACGCTCAATCGCGTGCGCCGGCTCGAAGCGGCCCGCGTCATCGAAGGCTATCGCGCCCTGATCGCGCGCAGCGCGCTGGGCGAGCAGGTTTCGGTGTTCGCCGAAATCGCGCTGAAGGACCAGCGGCAGGCCGTGGTGCAGCGCTTCGAAAGGCGCATGGCGGCCACGCCGGAGGTCGTCGCCTGCTACGTGATCAGCGGCCGCTACGACTACCTGGTGCGCATCGCCTGCCCGCACCTGGCCCATTACCACAAGCTCATCAGCGGCTGGCTCGACGACGCCGCGCTGGGCGTGGAAAAGATCGTCACCAACATCGAGCTGCAGACCATCAAGGAGTTCGCGGGTTTTCCGCTGCCGCCGTCCGCGCGCAAAGCTTGATCCGGGTCGGCGGCGACGGATTCGGCCGCGCCAGGATCGGCGCGATGGCCTTCAGGCCGATGATGGCCCGTCCTACAGCACTTCGCTTTCGGAAGTGTCCAACATCCATTCATGCCGTTGCCGCCGTGCGCGGTCCCCCGATTCACGCCCACGGCAGCGCGGCCGGGCCTAGACTTTCCTCATCATCCGAGGACGCAGCATGAACGCCGACACCGCCATCGCCACCCACGATTTCATTGGGAAAGAAGCGCGCTACGGCGCCCGCAATTACCAGCCGGTGCCGGTGGTGGTGGACCACGCGCGCGACTGCCTGGTGTGGGACGTCGAAGGCCGGGAGTACATCGACATGATGGGTGCGTATTCCGCCGTGAGCCACGGCCACCTGCACCCCCGCGTGGTCGCCGCCGCGCAGCGGCAGCTCGAGCGGGTGGCGGTCACTTCACGCGCCTACCACGGCACCACGCTCGGGCCCTTCCTGGAAAAGCTGTGCACCCTGGCGGGGTTCGAACGCGCGCTGCCGATGAACACCGGCGCCGAAGCGGTGGAGACCGCGATCAAGTGCGCGCGGCGCTGGGGCTACCGCGTCAAGGGCATCCCCGATGGCCGCGCCGAGATCCTGGTGGCGCGCGGCAACTTCCATGGCCGCACCAGCACCATCGTCGGGTTTTCCAGCGAACCCGCCTACCGCGACGGCTTCGGCCCGTTCGCGCCGGGCTTCGCGCATTTCGACTTCGGCGACATGGCGAGCGTGCGCGCGGCGGCCAGCGCCAACACCTGCGCCGTGCTGGTGGAACCGATCCAGGGCGAGGCCGGCGTGATCGTCCCGCCCGCCGGCTTCTTCGCCGAGCTGCGCCAATGGTGCGACCGCAACAACGTGCTGCTGATCATCGACGAGGTCCAGTCGGGCCTGGGCCGCACCGGCCGCTGGTTCGCGTTCGAGCACGAAGGCATCCGGCCGGACGGCCTGGTGCTGGGCAAGGCCCTGGGCGGCGGCCTGCTGCCGGTCAGCGCCTTCCTGGCGGACGCCCGCGTGATGGACGTGTTCGAACCCGGCAGCCACGGCTCGACCTTCGGCGGCAACGCGCTGGCCGCGGCCGTGGCGCTGGAGGCGCTGCGGGTGATCGAGGACGAGAACCTGGTGGCGCGCAGCGCCGCGCTGGGCGGCCACCTGATGCGCCGCCTGCGCGAAGCCGCCGAGGCGGGCCGGCCGCTGGTGCGCGAGGTGCGCGGCCGCGGCCTGTGGGTCGGCGTGGACATCGACCCCTCGCTGGCCAGCGCGCGCGAACTGGTCGAGCGGATGGCGGCGCGAGGCGTGCTGTCCAAGGAGACGCATGAGACCGTCATCCGTTTCGCGCCCCCCCTGACCATCACCCGCGCGCTGATCGATCGCGCGGCCGATATTTTTCGCGACCTGCTCCTTGACAAACGGAAGTCGCTTGCTATTAATGCGATAGCGTCCGGCGCGGCGTCGGGCGTGCAGACATGCAGCGAGGCCGGCGACCGAGTGAATACCCAGGACAGCGCGCCCCAGCTCCTCATGAGCCCACCGGATTTTTTCGAGGTGGCCTACAGCATCAATCCCTGGATGAACCCCGAGCAGTGGTCGCTCGACGCGAAGCGGCTGACGCGCGACGCGCTCGCCGGCTGGGACACGCTGCGGGCGACCTACGAGGCGCTGGGCGCGCGTGTCCTGGTCAAGCCGGCCGCCAAGGGCTGGCCCGACCTGGTGTTCACGGCGAATTGCGCGGTGGTGCTGGATGGCAAGGCCATCCTGGCGCGCTACCTGAAGTCCGAGCGCGCCGGCGAGGAGCTCCACGGCCAGCGCATGTTCGCGCAGCTGAAGGCGCGCGGCGAGATCGACGCGGTCTACCGCACGCCCGAGGGCGTCTATTTCGAAGGCGCCGGCGACGCGATCTACGACCCGTTGCGGCGCATCGTCTGGATGGGTTACGGCCAGCGCTCCAGCCGCTGCGCGCATCACACGGTGGAGCAGGTGTTCGGCATCCCGACGCTGTCGCTGGAGCTGGTGGACCCGCACTACTACCATCTGGACACGGCCTTCTGCCTGCTGCAAGGCGGGGAAATCCTGTACCACCCCGCCGCGTTCACCGAGGAGGGGCGCGGCCAGATTCGCGCGCTGGCGGGCGATCTGCTGATCGAAGCACCCGCGCAGGACGCGGCCCACCTGGCGGTGAACTCGGTCTGCATCGGCCGCGACGTCGTGATGTGCTGGTGCTCCGACGCGCTGCGCCAGCAGCTCGAGGCGCGCGGGTACCGCGTGCACGTGGTCCCGCTGGGCTCGTTCAACCGCTCGGGCGGCGCGGCCTACTGCCTGACCTTGAAGCTGAACAACCTGTTCAAGGGACGGCAGCGCGAGGGCGAGAAACTGGCGGCCTGAGGCGCAGGCAGCGCGCGTCCCCTGACCGGGGATAATGGCGCCCTCATGCGCTCTCAAGTCCATCCCACGGTGGTGCACATGCTCGCCGAAGCGGCCGCGGCGGCCAGCGCCGCCGAGGCGCTGGTGTGCGGCCAGCGGCGGCTTTCGTACACGCAGTACCTGCGCTGTGTCGCGGGGTTCGCCGCCGAACTGGTGGACATGGGCGCGCGCGGCTCGCGCGTCGCGCTCGTGTGCGGCAACTCGCTCGACATGCCGGTCGCCATGTTCGCCGCGCATGCGGCGGGGGCGCAGGCGGTGCCGGTCAATCCCGCCTACACCGCGCGCGAACTCGGCCACATCCGGGCCGACGTGCAGCCCCAGGTCGTGGTGTACGACGACGCCGTCGCGGCCACGGTCGAGCCCCTTTGCACGGCGCTGGGCGTGGCGCAGC
>JAMPXR010000395.1 GCA_023701085.1 Ramlibacter sp.
GCCGGTGTCGGGGCCGGCGTCGGGGCCGCAGTGGTGTCCTGCTCGGTGCCGGACTGCGCAGTCGGCCCCCCGCGTTCAGCCAACAGCTTCTTCACGGCGTTGAGCTTGCCGATCGCCAGCTTGATGGCGTCCTCTATCGTCTGCCGCAGTTCGTCCGGAGAGAAGCGGTCGCCGAAGGTCGAATCCAACGCCGCGTCCAGGGCGCCGATCGCGTGCTGCTTGTACTCGGAGGTGCGCGTCCCCAGGATGTCGGCCAAAGTGGTGTTGACCTTCTCTTGCAGCGCCTCCAGGCGTGGATCCCAGCGTTCCTGAATGCGCGACGCGTCGAAAGCCCGCAATTCCTTGATACGCCAGTCGATGTTGTCGATCGACTTCTCCAGCGCCGCCTTGTCGCGGGCGGCCACCGACTGCGCAGGTTTCGCGTTGGACATGCAAGCTTCCCGATATGGAGGGTCCCGACTTTAACTCTTCCTTGGTGGCCGGGCATGCGGGAAAAGACGAGGGACAATCTCCCCCATTGATGATCCGGAGTTCAACAATGTCGGGCGCGACCGCCGCATCGTCCGAGATGGCCTTCTTCAGCGTGCTGGCGCGCAGCGGCAGCTTTTCCGCGGCGGCGCGCGAGCTGGGGGTCACGACGCCGGCGGTGAGCAAGCGGCTGGCCCAGCTGGAAGCCCGCCTGGGCGTTGCCCTGATGACGCGCACCACGCGGCGCGTCGGCGTCACCCCCGAAGGCGAGATCTACCTCGCCCAGGCCCGCCACATTCTGGCCGAGATCGACGACATGGAACGACTGGTGACCAGCGCCGTCGCGGCGCCCAAGGGCTTGCTGCGGGTGAATGCGACGCTGGGATTCGGCCGCAGCCATATTGCCCCGTTGATCGCACCGTTCGCCCGCGCCCACCCCGAGGTGCAGGTGCAATTGCAACTCTCGGTGAGCCCGCCGCCGCTTGGCGACGACGCGTTCGACGTCTGCGTGGGCTTCGGGGCCCCGCCCGACGCGCGCGTCATCGCCCGGATGTTGGCGCCCAACCGGCGGCTGCTGTGCGCCTCCGCGGCCTACCTGGAGCGCCGGGGCGTGCCGCGCGTTCCCCGCGACCTGGCGCAGCACAACTGCATCACGATCCGCCAGGGGGATGAAAGCTACGGGATGTGGCGGCTGTCGCAGGGCAAGCGCACCGAGGCCGTCAAGGTGCGGGGCAACCTGAGCACCAATGACGGGGAGATCGCGATGAACTGGGCCCTGGCCGGCATGGGCATCGTGATGCGCGCGGAGTGGGATGTCGCTCGTTACCTGCGCAGCGGCCGGTTGCGGCAGGTGCTGGAGCAGTGGCACACGCCCGCGGCCGACATCCACGCGTTCTATCCGCAGCGGCACCAGACCTCGGCCCGGGTGCGCGCCTTCGTGGAGTTCATCGCCGCGCACTTCGCGAAGCCTTCGGCAAGGGCGGCGGGGCGGGCCCGCCCGTGGTGACGGCTCGCTTGGGGCGATGGCTGTGGGACCTAAGATGTCTTGGCTGCCCGAGGCGTTCGCCGGATCGGCAGCGGCATGGGGATCGGGGACTGCGATGTTCAAAGTGACGACGCCGCCGAAGATGTTCGCGGCCATGAGCCTGTTGATGATCGTTGCCACGGTGGTCGGCACCGGCTTGATCCAGGCGCCGTTCTTCCGCCAGGCCATCATCGACCGCGAGGCGGTGATGGTGGGGGACGTGGTCAACGCCCTGGCGCGGGTGCACGGCCTTTCCGGCGCCGACATGCGTAACTATTCCGAGGCGGCGGCAAGGGAAAGGCTGGACGACAGCTTCGGGCCGTTGAAGCAGCTGCCCGGCACGGAGCGCGTGCGGGTGTTCAATCGCGACAACGTGATCGTGTGGTCGGATGCCGACGGCACGCTCGTCGGAAAGAAGCGCACCGCCAACCTCGATCACCTGACGCGCGCCGCGGGCGGCCAGGTCCAGGCCGTGTTCAACACGCTCAAGAGCGACGTCAACAGCGAGCACCCGGCCACCTCGGACGAATCGATCGAGTGCTACGTACCCCTGTTCGCGCGCGATGCCGGCCGGACCGGGGCGGACGTGATCGGGGTGCTGGCCCTGTACCGTGATCCGCACGACCTCAACCGCACCATCCGCAACGGCCTGTTGCTGCTTTGGTCGATCACCGGGGCGGCCGGCCTGCTCCTGTTCTTCGCCTTGTACAAGGTGTTCAACGTGGTGTACAGCCGCCAGGTAACCGCCGAGTCCAAGTTCAGCAAGCTGACCCTCGAACACGAGCGCATCGTCCAGATCGAAAAAATGTCAGCCATGGGCGAACTGGTCGGCGAGATCGCGCACCAGCTCAATAACCCGCTGGTCGGCGTCATCAACCTGACGCAGCTGGCCGAGCGTCAGGTGCAGGACCCGCGGCGGGTGTCCGAGCTGCTCGCGGAGGTGCGCAAGGCAGGCACCGAGTGCCGCGACATCGTGCAGCGCATCCTGCGGATCAACCAGTCGTCGCGCTCCACGCTGCAGCGCACCGACATGGGGGAGCTGGTGCAGGACACGATTGCCTTTTGTCACCACAGTATCGCGCTGAAGCATTCGATCGCCTACGCGCCGCCCGCGCACACGCACATGCTCGAGGTGGACCCGGTGCTGATGCGCCAGGCGCTGTTCAACCTGATTCACAACGCCATCCTGGCCGCACCGCAGCAGCAGGTGCGCGTCGCCCTCGAAACCGCCGATCACGACGGCGCCGCCGGCATCGCCCTCGTCGTGAGCGATTCGGGTCCCGGCTTCAGCGCCGACATGGCGCCCAAGCTGTTCAAGCCGTTCTTCACCACCCGATCCAACGGCACGGGCCTGGGCCTGCCGGTGGCGCAGCATATCGCCATGAAACACGGTGGCGTGGTTCTTGCTGAGAATGTTCCGGCGGGCGGCGCCAGGTTCAGCATCTGGCTGCCCGCGACCACGACCCCATGAAATCCAAAATACTCCTCGTCGACGACGATCCCTTCACGCGCCGGTTGTTCGAGAACCTGCTGCGCGACAGCGCCATCGACCTCGTGACGGCGACCAACGTGGCCGAAGCGCGCCATGCCTTCGACCTGGGCGACTTCAACCTGGTCATCCTCGACCAGCGATTGCCCGACGGCAACGGGCTCGAACTGTTCGCCGAGATGCGCAGGATCCGGCCGCATCAGACGGCCCTGATGATCACCGGCTACGCGGAAGTGCGCGATGCCATGCGCGCGGTGCGCGAAGGCCTGTTCGACTATCTGACCAAGCCCTTCGAGAACCTGGAGGAGCTGGAGGCCGTCATCACCAAGGCGCTGGAGATGGACCGCGCCTATCGCGAGATCGCGGACCTGCGCGAGATCGTCACCTCGATCTCGGGCGACCCCATCATCATCAGCCATTCGGCCACCATGGAACGGCTGCTGGTGCAGCTGCGCCAGGCCGCCCCGCTGGACACCACGGTGCTGATCGAGGGCGAAAGCGGCACCGGCAAGGAGGTGATGGCCAAGCTGCTGCATTCGCTCAGCGC
>JAMPXR010000396.1 GCA_023701085.1 Ramlibacter sp.
GCCCGCGCCAGCGCGCGCGCGAACTGCGCGCCCAGCCCGCTGGAAGCGCCCGTCACGAAGGCGACGCGGCCCGATAGATCGATGGTGTAACTCACGAGGGTCTCCTGCCTAAAATAGCGCAATCACAAGAACGGCCGTTCGCTTGTCCCGGGCCCCAGCAATAAAATCGACTCAAGCTGCGGACGCGGTTCGGTCGCACGTCGGTTTCGATCCATTATCAACGAGAGCACTATGACCCACGAAGAAATACTGGCGCAGTACGGGCCGCGCGAAGCGATGGAGTACGACGTGGTGGTGGTCGGCGGCGGTCCCGCGGGACTGTCGGCGGCGATCCGCCTCAAGCAGCTGGCGGCCGAGCACGGCAAGGACGTGTCCGTGGTCGTGCTGGAGAAGGGGTCGGAGCCGGGTGCGCACATCCTGGCCGGCACGGTGATGGACCCGCGCGCGCTGTACGAGCTGTTTCCGGACTGGAAAGAACTGGGCGCGCCGCTGAACCAGCCCGTGACGGACGAGGCGATGGTTTTCCTCACGGAAACTTCCGGCAAGCGCACGCCCAACTTCCTGCTGCCCGAATGCTTCCAGAACCACGGCAACTACGTCATCAGCCTGGCGAGCCTCACGCGCTGGCTGGCGCAGCAGGCGGAGGGCCTGGGCGTCGAGATCTTCCCCGGCTTCGCGGCCGCCGAAGTGCTCTACGACGAGAACGGCTGCGTGAAGGGGGTGGCCACCGGGAACATGGGGATCGGCAAGGACGGCGAGCCGATGGACAGCTTTCAGCTCGGCATGGAGCTGCACGCGAAGTACACGATCTTCGCCGAGGGCTCGCGCGGGCACCTGGGCCGGCAGCTGATCAGCCGGTTCAAGCTCGATGAAGGCAGGGACCCGCAAGGCTACGCGCTGGGGATCAAGGAACTGTGGGAAGTCGATCCCAAGCGCCACCAGCCGGGTTTCGTCATGCACACCGCGGGCTGGCCGCTGCCCAACGACACCTATGGCGGCTCGTTCCTCTATCACATGGAAAACAACCAGGTGGCGCTGGGCTTCATCACCGGGCTGAACTATTCCAACCCCTACCTGAGCCCGTTCGAGGAGTTCCAGCGCTGGAAGACCCATCCCAACGTCCGCTGGTACCTCGAGGGCGACGCGAGCCAGGGCATCCAGCCCGGCAAACGCCTGTCCTATGGCGCCCGCGCCATCACGGCCGGTGGACTGCTGAGCCTGCCCAAGACGGTTTTCCCGGGTGGCGCGATGGTGGGCTGCGAGGCGGGCTTTCTCAACGCGTCGCGCATCAAGGGCAGCCATGCCGCCATCAAGACCGGCATGCTGGCCGCCGACGCGGCGTACGAGGCGATCGTCCACGGGCGCCAGCGTGACGAGCTGGAGGCGTACCCGGCCGCCTTCGAGAAGTCATGGCTCTACGACGAGCTGAACAAGGCGCGCAACTTCAAGAGCTGGTTCAAGTTCGGGCTGCTGCCGGCCTCGCTGATGAACGGTTTCGAGCAATTCGTGTTGCGCGGCCGCATGCCCTGGACCGTGCATCGCGACAAGCCCGACCATGCCTACCTGAAGCCGGCGTCGGAATGCAAGCCGATCGTGTATCCCAAGCCGGACGGCAAGCTGACGTTCGACCGGCTGTCTTCGGTGTTCATCTCCAACACCAATCACTCCGAAGACCAGCCCGCGCACCTGACCTTGAAGGACGCCTCGGTCCCGGTGCAGGTCAACCTGGCGCAATACGCGGGCCCCGAAGGGCGTTATTGCCCGGCCGGCGTGTACGAGTTCGTCAAGGACGACAACGGCCAGGACCGCCTGCAGATCAACGCGTCCAACTGCGTGCACTGCAAGACCTGCGACATCAAGGACCCGACGCAGAACATCGTGTGGGTCACGCCCGAGGGCGGCGGCGGGCCGAACTACGCCAACATGTGATCCGCCGGAGCGGCCTGCTCGTTTTCCCTCATCCAAAGTTGTATGACGACTTTGTCCGGTTCTGGCAGAATGCCGGGGCTTCCTGAATTTGATTGGAGACTGACAGTGAAACTTTCGCAACTGGCCCTCGGCGCGGTTCTCTCGCTTGGCCTCATGGCCGGCGCCGCGGCGCAGACCACCATGAGGATCAACATCTCGACCGCGCAAAACTCGCACCAGGGTGTCGGCATCGACACTTTCGCGCGCGAAGTCGAAAAGCGCACCAATGGGCGCTACAAGATCCAGACCTTCTACAACGCGTCGCTGGGCAGCGAGCGCGAGTCGATCGAGGCGGTGCAGCTGGGCACCCAGGAGCTCACGCTCACCTCGACCGGCCCGGTGCCGAATTTCGTGCCCGAGACCAAGATCCTGGACGTGCCCTTCCTGTTCCGCGACAAGGCGCACGCGCGCGCGGTGCTGGACGGCCCGATCGGCCAGGAGCTGCTGACCAAGTTCGACGCCAAGGGTTTCAAGGCGCTGGCGTGGGCCGAGAACGGCTTTCGCCACATGACCAACAGCAAGCGCGACGTGAAGGCGCCGGAGGATCTCAAGGGCCTGAAGATGCGCACCATGGAAAACCCGGTGCACATCGCGGCCTACAAGGGGTTCGGCATCGTCACGACGCCGATGGCGTTCGCCGAGGTCTTCACCGCCCTGCAGCAGGGCACGGTGGACGGGCAGGAAAACCCGCTGTCCGTGATCATCTCGGCCAATTTCGCCCAGGTGCAAAAGCACCTGTCGCTGACCGGCCACGTCTACTCGCCCTGCCTGATCCTGATGAACAAGGCGGCTTTCGAAAAGCTGTCCGCCGCCGACAAGCAGGCTTTCATCGATTCCGCCCGGGAAGCCGCCAAGGCCAACCGCGCCCGCGTGGACGAGGACGACGCCAAGGGCGTGGCCGACCTGCGGGCCAAGGGCATGACCGTGATCGACAATGTCGACAAGTCCAAGTTCGTGGCGGCGCTGGCGCCGGTGAACGCGGAATTCGAGAAGCAGTTCGGCAAGGCCAACCTCGAGAAGATCCGCAATTTCAAGTGACGGCTCAGGCCGCATCACCCCCGACGCCCGCGAGTTCCAGCGACTTCCGGGCGTTTTCTTTGGACTTCATGGGACGGCGGAGGCTGCGCGAAAGATGAAACAGGCCTTCCTCAGGTTGGAGCGCTGGACCACCAGCTTGTCGATGGCGGCGGCCTGCGTCATGCTGGTCATCGCCGCCAGCCTCGGGGTGTTCCAGATCGTGATGCGGTTCGTGCTGGAGCAGCCCGCCGAATGGTCGGAAATCCTGATCCGCTTCAGCCTGATCTGGATGGTGTTCCTGGGCATCCCGGCCGCGTTCCGCCAGGGCGCGATGGTCAGCGTCGACGTGCTCTACCGCTGGAGTCCGGCACGTTTGCGGCGCTTCCTCGACTGGGTGGTGGCGCTGGCGGCGCTCGCGCTGATCTCCATCATCATCTGGTACGGGTGGGACTACGCGCAGCGCGGCAGCGTGCAGACCATGGCGGGACTGGAAAGCGTCTCCATGTTCTGGGCCTACCTCGC
>JAMPXR010000397.1 GCA_023701085.1 Ramlibacter sp.
CGAACTGCATGGTCTGCGGGAACGCGAGGCGATGCTGTGGCTCGCCCAGCACGAGCCGGATATCGAAACCGCGCCTTGGTGCGCGCTCGACGATGCGCCGGGCAACTGGCTGACTCGCTCCCGCCTTGTCTTGACCGACTTCAAGCGCGGCTTCATCGAGGAGGATGCGGACGCCCTGCGTCGCATGCTCAACGGGTTCCGCGAAGGTCTGCCGGACAACGCACGGCCACGCTCGATGCTGCGCTGGGCATGAGCCGCTGCAGCGCCGGCCGGTCGTAGCACGTAGGCGGCCGGTGACGACGATGGCTCTGTGATGCGCCCGCCGTCGTCCCGCGGATTGCCCGAACGGTGCCTGCTGGGCACAATGCCGCATTTTTGGATTTCTTCATGTCCTCCCCGTCTTCCGAGAATGCGCTGCCGGCCATCCCGGCCGATCCACTGGCCACGCTGGCCAGCCCGGACACCCAACGCCAGGCCTCGCGGATGGCGCAGGACGCCTTCGCGCGAGTCTTTCGTCTGTCGGTCGAAGCAGGCGACGACGCGCGCCGGGAGGGCGTCGCGGAGCTGCAACAGGCACTCGGCAACTGGGCTCTGGCGGCAGACGGCGACAGCGCCCGAGCCCTGCGTCTGGCCATGCTGTTGACCGGGATGGATCAGTGGGGGCTTGCCTGGACGCGCGCTTTCGGCCTGGTTGCGATTCCCGGCCTGACCGAGCTGATCGGCGCACTGCGTACCGGACTGTCGGCCGAGGCCGATGCCCGTTTCCTGCAGCAGTTCGAGGCGCTGTCGGCTGCCGAGGAGAATGCCATCGACTTCAAGGTCGAGCTGCGCCGCGGCATACACCTGGCCCTGTGGCATTCGGCGATCGCGGCAGAGGGGCGCGACGAAGCGCTCAGGCTTGCTACCGAGCTCGGATCGCAACTGCTTGCCCTGGTCCGCGACATGCCGGTGGCGGGCTGGCGGCTGGTGGCCGACGCACTCGCGCACATCCAGATCCGCTGCCTGGCGGAAGGTCTGGCGACCGACGAAATCGGGCAGGAGGCGACGCAGGCCTTGTTCACGGCGCTGGGACGCGAGCTTCCGGTCGATCGGCGCGACATCGTGATGGCTCATGCCAGCCAGGCGGTCATCTCGTGGCAACGCGCCGGCCGCCCGACTGGAACGGTCCACTGAGCACGGCTACATGGCACTGAAAGCAACGGTATACAAGGCGGATCTGCAGATCGCCGACATGGATCGCAGCCACTACGGCGACTACGCCGTGACATTGGCGCGACATCCTTCCGAGACCGACGAAAGGATGATGGTGCGCCTACTCGCCTATGCGCTGTACGCCGATCCGGCGCTCGCCTTCGGCAAGGGGCTATGTGTGGAGGACGAGCCTGACCTGTGGCAGAAGGATCTGACCGGTGCGATCGAGCGCTGGATAGACGTCGGTCAGCCGGACGAAAAGTGGATACGCAAGGCTTGCGGACGCGCGGCCGAAGTCGTGGTGCTGAGTTATGGGCGTGCGTCGGACATCTGGTGGAATGGCGTGCGCGACAAGCTCGCCCGCCAGGAACGGCTGACGGTGCTCAACATTCCGCCGGAAGCGGCCCCCGATCTTGCCAGGCTGACCGGGCGCACGATGCGGCTTCAGTTCACTATCCAGGATGGGCAGGTGTGGGTGACCAATGGCCAGGACACGGTCCAGGTCGAACCGGTGGTCTGGAAAGGCAAGTCGCACGGCGCTTGAGCGGCGTGCTTCAGCCGCCGGCAAGCAGGAAGCCGCGGATTGCGGCCGCGGCGGCAGCCGGGTCTTCCTGCATGAAACAGTGTCCTCCGGGAAGTGCTGCCTGGCTCACATGGGGGTTTTCGGCGCACCAGCGTGCGATCCCCTTGGCTGCGAAGGGATAGCTGCCTTCTCCGCGCAGCACCTGCGTCGGGGTTACGACACGGGCGAGCGAGGCCCACAGCCGGCGTGGGTAGGAACTGAATATCTCGGCTTCGCGTGCGGGCCGGCATTTCAGTTCGACGCCACCGTTGGCCGCATCGCGCAGGGCGTGATTGACATAGCCCCACAGCGCCTCCTCGCGCCAGCCCTTGAACATGCCGCGTTCGTGCAGCGCCGCGTAGGCGGAGCGGCGGTCCGGCCAGTGATGGCGTCTCTTGCGGGCGCGCTGGGCAAGCGCGTTGCGCGAGTAGAGCCCGACGACATCCGACAGGGCCATCAAACCTATCATCGCCGGCGTGAAGAGCACAGGATCGAGCAGGACTGCGCGCGAGAACGCCTGTGGCGCACGCGCCAGCATCAGGCTGGTGATGACGCCACCGAAACTGTGGCCGACGGCGAAAACCGGCACGTTGCCGAAGATCGTGCCGCGGGCCCGCCACGCTTCCAGCGCCAGTTCGGCCGTGCGGTTCCAGCCGTGGAAGCGGCCACCATGGTCGCTGTCGCCATGGCCTTGCACATCGCTCAGAAAGAGGTCGAAGTCGTGTGAGAGCCGCGCCAGCATCGGTTCGTAGGTGCGCCCGCAATAGCCGTTGCCGTGCACGAAATGGATGACTGGCCTGCCCGAAGGCAGGGAGTGTTCGCCGCGCAGCGTGAAGCCGGCGGAGCAGGAGTGATGCCAGGCCTGGAGTTGCATGAATAGGGCATGTCCGCGTGATGCCCTCGAGTTTAACCCGTCATGCCCGGGCTGCGGCGTGGCTGGTCGCGCCTGATCACGCGGGCCAGAGCGGCGCTTCGTCCATGAGGGCGATCTGCTCGCGCAGTTCGAGCACGCGGTCCTGCCAGTAGCGCTGGGTGTTGAACCAGGGGAACGCGGCGGGGAAGGCCGGGTCGTCCCAGCGGCGCGCAAGCCAGGCGGAGTAGTGGATCAGGCGCAGGGTACGCAGCGCCTCGATCAGATGCAGCTCGCGCGGAGAGAACTCGCAGAAGTCTTCGTAGCCGGCGAGGATATCGGCGAGTTGGCTGGCCATCTCGTGGCGTTCGCCCGACAGCAGCATCCACAGGTCCTGCACCGCCGGGCCGCTGCGCGCATCGTCGAAATCGACGAACTGTGGCCCGCCGCCGTCGCCGGGCAGCCAGAGCACGTTGCCCATGTGGCAATCGCCGTGCAGCCGGAGGGTGGCGAAGTCACCGGCACGGTCGAAGGCGCGTCGAACGCCGTCCAGTGCCTGATCGACCGTGGTGCGCCAGGCGGTGAGCAGGTCGGGCGGAATGAAATCGTGTTTGAGCAGCCAGGCGCGTGGCTCTTCGCCGAAGCTGGCGATGTCGATGGCTGGCCGGACGGCGAAGGCGCGGGTGGCCCCGACGGCATGGATGCGGCCGATGAAGCGGCCGAGGCGTTCCAGCGTGGCGGGGTCGGACAGCTCTGGAGCGCGGCCGCCGAGCCGGGGAAACACGGCGAAACGGAGCTCGCCGAAGTGATGCAAGGTCGTTCCGGCGTGCGCGATCGGTGCCGCGACGGGAATCTCCCGTTCGGCGAGTTCGGCGGTGAACGCATGCTCCTCGAGGATGGCCGC
>JAMPXR010000398.1 GCA_023701085.1 Ramlibacter sp.
TCGCCCACCGTGCACACGCCTTCGCACTGGTTTTCCTGCGGGCACACGCGGCCGCAGATCGAGGGCAGCAGGTTGGTGCTGGTCAGGATGTCGTAGGCGCCGCGCAGGTTGCGCTCGCTGATCTTCTGGATGAAGCCGGGGATGTCGATGCCCACGGGGCAGCCGGAGATGCAGGGCTCGTCGGGGCAGACCAGGCAGCGGTCGGCTTCCCGGGAGGCCTCCTCGAGGTTGTAGCCGCATGCGACTTCCTCGAAGTTCTTCGCGCGGACCTTGGCGTCCTGCTCGCGCATCGGGGTGCGCTCCTGGGGAATGGATCTGATCGTCTTCTTCTTGGCCATTCCGCTCACCTCGTCCTGAGAACTTGCCGTGCACCAGCGGCCTGCATCGGTGCCGGGAACTGCGTGTTAACCACCGAGCGCCTCCTCCGAAGGATCGGGCAGCTCGAGGCTGTCCGCCTGCGGCGCGCGCTTGAAATCGGTCGCCGGGTTGCCCGACATGCGGCAGCTGTCGGCCCACTTCTTCTCCGCCTCTTTCTCGACTTCGCTGAAGCGGCGCAGCCGCGTCATGAGTTCGTCGAAGTCGACCAGGTGGCCGTCGAAATCGGGACCGTCGACGCAGGCGAACTTGACCTTGTCGCCGACCTTGACGCGGCAGCCGCCGCACATGCCGGTGCCGTCGACCATGATCGGGTTGACGCTCACCATGGTCTTGATCTTGCGCGCGCGCGTGGCCTCGGCGGCGGCTTTCATCATGACGGGCGGACCGATGGCGACGCACTCGTCGATGTCCGCGTGCCCCTGCAGCGCGACCGCGATGCCGTCGGTGATCATGCCCCGCATGCCGGCGGAGCCGTCGTTGGTGCACAGGATCAGCTCGTCGCACACGCCGCGGAACTTGTCCTCCCAGAAGACGAGGTCCTTGCTGCGAAAGCCCAGCACGCCGATCACGTAGGCGCCGGCTTCCTTGAAGCCGCGCGCCTGCGGGAACACCGGCGCGACGCCGAGGCCGCCGCCCACGCACAGCACCTTCTTCGCGTGGCTGACCGGGCTGGGAATGCCCATCGGGCCCACCAGGCCGTACAGCGAGGTGCCGACGCGGCATTCCTGCTGCATCTGCTTGGTGGTCTTGCCCACGGCCTGGATCACGAGCGTGATCGTGCCGCGTTCGCGGCTGTAATCGGCAATGGTCAGGGGGATCCGTTCGCCGTGCTCGTGGAGCATCACAATGACGAATTGCCCGGGTTTGGCTGCCTTCGCCATCATCGGATGGCGCACCTCGAGCAGATAAGTGACCTCGGAAAAGTCCTCCCGGGCCACGATCTCGAACTGGGACATAGCGTTCGCTTTCATGTGGGCCGCCACTGACGGGCTCCGGGCCGGACAGGCTGCAACTCCTCTTCGCGCCAACCGATGTAGCAGACCGCTAGTGGCCACTCCGAAGCCCACCGGTGGGATGCGGGGAAGTATCATCCCCACGCGACATAGGGGAATTGATTCAGGTCAAGCGCGCCGGAAGACGCGAAAGAATCCGAGAATTCCTCTGCGGATTGGTCGCGCGGGCCGTGCGCAGTCATCGCGGCGTCGTGTCTCGATGCCCGCTGCGGGCCGCTGCGGTGATTACTCGGGCGCGCGCCGCAGCGTTTCCACCACCGGCCGGTTGAGCACTTCGCGCAGGCCCCACCAGCCCGCCGCGAGCGCAAGCGCCGCGCCGGCGAGGGCGCCGACGAGCGGCACCCAGGGCGACGCGGTCCACTCGAAGTCGAAGGCGTAGCGCGCCAGGCCCCAGCCGACCAGAGACGCCACCACACTGGCGAGAAAGCCGGCCAGCAGGCCCACCCCGATCAGCTCGGCGCGCTGCACCTGGCGCAGCAGCGCGCCGCTGGCGCCCACGGCGCGCATGATCGCGAACTCGCGGGCGCGCTCCTCGCGCGTGGCGGTCACGGCCGCGAACAGCACCACCACGCCGGCGGCCAGCGTGAAGCCGAACAGGAATTCGACCGCCCGGATCACCTTGTCCAGCACGCCCTGCAACTGGTTGATCGTGCTGGTCGTGTCCACGGTGGTGATGTTGGGAAACGCCCGCACCAGTTCGTTGTCGAATCCCTTGCGCTCGGGCGCGCGGAATGCGCCCATGTAAGTCACCGGCGCGTCCTCCAGGCGGCTGACCGGGTAGATGACGAAGAAGTTCGCGCGCATCGAGCCCCAGTCCACCTTGCGCAGCGAGGTGATCTTCGCGTCGTGCTGCATGCCGCCGATGTCGAAGCGCAGCGCGTCGCCCATCTTCAGGCCCAGCGTGTTCGCGATGCCTTCCTCCACGCTCACCGCGCCGCGCTCGCCGGGCAGCCAGCGCCCCGCCACCACCTGGTTGTGCGGCGGCTGCACGGCCGTGGCGGAAAGGTTGAACTCGCGGTCGAGCAGCCGCTTGGCGCGGTCTTCGAGGTAGTCGTCCGGCGTCACCGTGCGGCCGTTCACGGCGACCAGGCGGCCCCGGATCATCGGGTACCAGTCGAAGCGCCGCACGCCGGCGTCGCGCAGCATCTTCTGGAAGGCGTCGCTCTGTTCGGGCATCACGTTGATGACGAAGCGGTTCGGCGCGTCCGGCGGCGTGGCGCGACGCCAGCTGGCCACCAGGTCCGTGCGCAGCAGCACCAGCAGCACCAGCGCCAGCAGGCCGACCGCCAGGGCGCTGACCTGCACGACGGTGTAGGCGGGCCGTGCCGAGATCTGGCGCGTCGCCAGCACCATCCAGCGCGCCGCGGTGGCCTCGTTGACCGACAGGCGCAGCAGCTTCACGGCCAGCCAGCTCAGCCCGGCGAAGACGAGCGCGGCGCCGGCGAAACCGCCCACCGCGATGGCGCCCAGCTTGAGGTCGCTGCTGGCCGCCAGCAGCAGGGCGGCGAAGCCGGCCACCCCGATCGCCAGCACGGCCGCCGACGCGGGCTTGAGATTGCCCAGGTCGCGCCGGATGACCCGCAGCGGCGGCACCTGCGCCAGCTGCAGCACCGGCGGCAGGCCGAACGCGAACAGCAGTGTCAGCCCCATGCCCATGCCGAAGGCCACCGGCCACCAGGTCGCGGCCGGCAATGCCGTCTCCACCAGGCCCGCAAGCAGCTGCAGAAATACGAAATGCACGCAGTAGCCGATCGCGACACCGAGGGCGCTGGCCGCGACGCCGATCAGCGCGAATTCGAAGGTGTAGCTCAGCGCGATGGTGCGCTGGCTCTGGCCCAGCACGCGCAGCATCGCGCAATCGTCCAGGTGCGCGGCCGCGAAACCGCGCGCCGCGAGCGCCACCGCGACCGCGCTGAGCAATGCGGCCAGCAGCGCCACCAGATTGAGGAACTTCTCGGCGCGGTCCAGCGTCTGCCGCATCTCGGGCCGGCCGCTGTCCATGGACTCCACGCGCACGCCGCGCACCGAAGGGTTCTTCAGCTCCTGCGCGGCCCACTTCGTGAACGCGCTCACCCGGGCGTCCGGACCGGCCACGGCGAAGCGGTAGCCGA
>JAMPXR010000399.1 GCA_023701085.1 Ramlibacter sp.
AACAAGACCCTGGAATTCAAGGTCATCAAGCTGGACCGCAAGCGCAACAACGTGGTGCTGAGCCGCCGCGCCGTGGTCGAAGCCTCCATGGGTGAAGAGCGCGCCAAGCTGATGGAAACCCTGAAGGAGGGCTCGGTCGTGCGCGGCGTGGTCAAGAACATCACCGAGTACGGCGCGTTCGTCGACCTCGGCGGCATCGACGGCCTGCTGCACATCACCGACATGGCATGGCGCCGCGTGCGGCACCCCAGCGAAGTGGTGCAGGCCGGCCAGGAAATCACCGCCAAGATCCTCAAGTTCGACACCGAGAAGAACCGCGTGTCGCTGGGCCTCAAGCAGATGGGCGACGATCCGTGGATGGGCGTGAACCGCCGCTACCCGCAGGGCACGCGCATGTTCGGCCGCATCACCAACATCGCCGACTACGGCGCGTTCGTGGAGCTGGAGCCCGGCATCGAAGGCCTGGTGCACGTGTCCGAGATGGACTGGACCAACAAGAACGTGGCTCCCGGCAAGATCGTTTCGCTGGGCGACGAGGTCGAGGTCATGGTCCTGGAGATCGACGAGGACAAGCGCCGCATCAGCCTGGGCATGAAGCAGTGCAAGGCCAACCCGTGGCAGGAATTCGCGCAGAACACCAAGCGCGGCGACCGTGTCAAGGGCCCGATCAAGTCGATCACCGACTTCGGCGTGTTCGTGGGCCTGGCCGCCGGCATCGACGGACTGGTGCACCTGTCCGACCTGTCCTGGAACGAGCCGGGCGAGCAGGCCGTGCGCAACTACAAGAAGGGCCAGGAAGTCGACGCCATCGTGCTGGCCGTGGACGTGGACCGCGAGCGCATCAGCCTGGGCATCAAGCAGCTGGACGCCGACCCCTTCACCACCTTCGTGTCGGTGCACGACAAGGGCTCGGCCGTCACCGGCAAGGTCAGGAACGTCGACCCGAAGGGCGCCGAGATCGACCTGGGCAACGACATCACCGGCTACCTGCGCGCCAGCGAAATCTCGCGCGACCGGGTGGAAGATGCCCGCAACGTTCTCAAGGAAGGCGACGAGATCAGCGCCGTGGTCGTCAACATCGACCGCAAGACGCGCAACATCCAGCTCTCGGTCAAGGCCAAGGACATGGCCGACCAGCAGGAGCAGATGGCCAACCTGTCGCAGCAGGCCGCGCGGGAGAACGCCGGCACGACCAGCCTGGGCGCGCTGCTGCGGGCCAAGCTGGACGGCAGCGACAAGCAATAAGGCACAAGGACACGGCGGGGCGCGCTCCGCCGTGTTTTGTCCGTCATGACTCGCAGCGACCTCGTAGAAGAACTGGCGGCCCGTTTCGGCCAGCTCACGCACCGCGACGCGGAATTCGCCGTCAAGACCATCCTCGACGCCATGAGCGAAGCCTTGGTGCGCGGGCACCGCATCGAAATCCGCGGCTTCGGCAGCTTTTCGATCAACCGGCGCCCGCCGCGCATGGGCCGCAATCCGCGCAGCGGCGAGAGCGTCCACATCCCCGAGAAGCGCGTCCCCCACTTCAAGCCGGGCAAGGCCCTGCGCGAGGCGGTCGACAAGCGCACGGCGGAGATGGAGCAAAAAGGGGCCAAGGGCTAGGGGCCAGGGACCCAGACCGGCTCCTGGCCCCTAGAATCCGGGGACGAGGAGCTCAATGAAATACTTGGTGTGGCTGCTCAAGGCAGCCATTTTTTTTACCCTGTTCGCCTTCGCGCTGAACAACCAGCAGGACGCGACCGTGCATTTCTTCTTCGGCACGCAGTGGCGCGCTCCCCTGGTGCTGGTGGTGCTGGCCGCGTTCGCGCTGGGGGTCGGCACGGGCGTGCTCGGCATGGTGCCGCGCTGGTGGAGGCATCGCGCGGCGGCCCGGCGCGCGCACGAGGGCCTGGCGCCACCGCAAGCCGCCGCGGACGCACCCGCGGCACCGCACCATGGACTTTGACCTCAGTTGGGTGCTGTGGGGCCTGCCCATCGCCTTCGTGCTGGGCTGGATGGCCTCGCGCCTGGACCTGCGCCAGCTGCGCATCGAGAACCGCCGCGCGCCCAAAGCCTATTTCCGGGGGCTGAACTTCCTGCTGAACGAACAGCAGGACCAGGCGATCGACGCTTTCATCGAGGCGGTGCAGAACGATCCGGACACTTCGGAGCTGCATTTCGCCCTGGGCAACCTGTTCCGCCGGCGCGGCGAGTACGAGCGCGCGGTCCGGGTCCACGAGCACCTGCTGTCGCGCGGCGACCTCTCCCGCGCCGACCGGCACCGCGCCCAGCACGCGCTGGCCTTGGATTACCTGCGGGCCGGCCTGCTGGACCGGGCCGAAGAAGCGCTGCGCAAACTGGAAGGCACGGCTTTCGAGGGCCAGGCCCTGCTCGCGCTGCTGGCGATCTACGAGCGTTCGCGCGACTGGGGCCAGGCGTCGGACACCGCGAAAAAACTCGACGCCCTGGGGCAGGGCAACTTCAGCGGGCGGCTCGCGCATTACCTGTGCGAGCAGGCCGCCGGCACCTCGCCGCAGCAGGCCGGCCAATTGCTGCGCGAAGCCATGAAGACGGCGCCGGATGCGGCACGTCCCGGCATCGAGCTGGCGGCCCTGCAGCGCCGCGCCAACGATGCCGAGGGCGCGTTCCAAACCCTGTCGGCGCTCGCCCGCTCGGCCCCGTCGGCCCTGCCGCTCGTGGCGAAGCCGCTGACCGAGGCGGCCATCGCCGCCGGGCGGCAGCCCCAGGCGCTCGACATCCTGCGCTCCAGTTACGAGCAGTCTCCCTCGCTGGACGTGCTGGAGGGCATGGTCGCGCTCGAACCCGACACGGCGCGCTCGCGCGACCGCTACGTCGAGCATCTGGCGCGCGAGCCCTCGCTGGTGGCGGCATCGCGCTGGCTCGCCGGCGAAAAGCTGGAGCGCGAGCAGTTCCATCCCCAGGTGCAGGCGGCCGTGGACCACGCGGCCAAGCCCCTGACGCGCTACCGCTGCGCCGCCTGCGGCTTCGAAGCCAAGCAGCATTTCTGGCAATGCCCCGGCTGCCAGGCCTGGGACAGCTACCCGCCCCGGCGGGTCGAGGAACTATGACTGCCCCCGAAGCGGCCTGCCAATGAACAGCCCAATCGAGCAACATTCAACGATGAAACACCCGACGAAGGCGCAACTCGCGCAAGCACGCGTGCTCGTGGTCGGCGACCCGATGCTGGACCGCTACTGGCACGGCGCCGTGGAGCGGATCTCGCCGGAAGCCCCGGTGCCCGTGGTGAAAGTCACGCGCGAGGAAGAGCGCATCGGCGCCGCGGCCAACGTCGCCTACAACGTGGTGACGCTGGGCGCGCAGGCCAGCTTCCTGGGCGTGGTCGGCGACGACGAGCCGGGACAGCGGCTCGAGGCCATGCTGCGCGCCACCGGCATCGCGGCCCATCTCAAGCGCGACCCCGGCCTGCGCACCACCGTCAAGCTGCGCGTGATCGGCCGCCAGCAGCAGCTGCTGCGGATGGACTTCGAAAACGA
>JAMPXR010000400.1 GCA_023701085.1 Ramlibacter sp.
GAACCAATGCTCATAGAGCCCGGGCTTGGAAGCATGGCCAGTCGAGCGTGATCGTCTCGCGTCAGATGAACCCAACGACTGGCTGACCTCGCCCACCTGAACCCCGGTTCAGGATGCCGGTCCGGTGGCACTTGCAGACGCCTTGTTCCAGCGGGGCCGGCTTGTTGTAAGCTGGGCCATCTTGGAGCCTCGAACCATTCCCATTGCGCCGCGAGCGGACATGCGGGCGCGCAAGCGCCAGGCGCCGCGTGGACGGCGGGTGGACCCGCAGGCGCTGGAAGAAGTCCGGCAACTGCTGGGAAGCGCCTCGCGCCAGCGCGACCTGCTGATCGAGCACCTGCACCGGATCCAGGACCGTTTCGGCCGCCTCTCGTCCGCGCACCTCGCGGCGCTGGCCGAAGAGATGCGGCTGGCCCAGACCGAGGTCTACGAGGTCGCCTCTTTCTATCACCATTTCGACATCGTCAAGGAAGGCGGCGAGGATCCGCCACCGCTGACGGTGCGGGTCTGTGAGGGCCTGTCCTGTGAGATGGCCGGCGCGCAGCAATTGCTGGAGCGCCTGCCGGCCCTCCTGGGGCGCGAGGTGCGCGTGCTGCGCGCGCCCTGCGTCGGCCGCTGCGAACAGGCGCCGGCCGCCGTCGTGGGCCAGAACCCGGTGCCGCACGCGACGGTGGGCAAGGTCGCGGCCGCGGTCCGTGCCGGCGCCACCGTGCACGCGCCCGAAGGTTTCACCGACTTCGATGCCTACCGCGCTGCCGGCGGCTACGCCTTGCTGCGGCAATGCCTGGAAGGCGACCGCGACGCGGAGGCCGTGATCGCGACCATGGAAGCGTCGGGCCTGCGCGGGCTGGGCGGCGCGGGCTTTCCGGCCGGGCGCAAGTGGCGCATCGTGCGCGCCGAACCGGCGCCGCGCCTGATGGCCGTCAACATCGACGAGGGCGAGCCGGGCACTTTCAAGGACCGCGTGTACCTCGAGCGCGACCCGCACCGCTTTCTGGAAGGCATGCTGGTGGCCGCCTGGGCCGTGGGCATTTCCGGCATCTACATCTACCTGCGCGACGAATACCACGGCTGCCGCGCCCTGCTGGAGCAGGAACTCGCCCGCCTGCGCGCGAACCCGCCGGCGAGCGGGCTGCCGGCGATCGAGCTGCGGCGCGGCGCGGGCGCCTACGTCTGCGGCGAAGAGTCGGCCATGATCGAGTCGATCGAGGGCAAGCGCGGCATGCCGCGGCTGCGCCCGCCCTATGTGGCGCAGGTCGGCCTGTTCGGCCGCCCCACGCTGGAACACAATTTCGAGACGCTGTACTGGGTGCGCGACCTGGTCGAAAAAGGCGTCGACTGGTTCACCTCGCAAGGGCGGCACGGACGCAAGGGCCTGCGCTCGTTCTCGGTGTCGGGGCGGGTGAAGCAGCCGGGCGTCAAGCTCGCGCCGGCCGGCATCACGGTGCAGGAACTGATCGACGAATACTGCGGCGGCATGCTGGACGGCCATGAGCTCTACGGCTATCTCCCCGGCGGCGCGTCCGGCGGTATCCTGCCCGCCTCGTGCAGCGACCTGCCGCTGGACTTCGACACGCTGCAGCCGCACGGCTGCTTCATCGGCTCGGCCGCGATCATCGTGTTGTCGGACAAGGACAGCGCGGTGGCGGCGGCGCGCAACCTGATGCGCTTCTTCCGCGACGAATCCTGCGGCCAGTGCACGCCCTGCCGGGTCGGCACGGCCAAGGCGCTGGCGCTGATCGGCGAAGCGAGCTGGAACCGGCCGCTGCTGGCCGAGCTGTCGGCCGTCATGCGCGACGCCTCGATCTGCGGCCTGGGCCAGGCCGCGCCCAATCCGGTCGATTGCGTGATCCGGTATTTCCCCCATGAGCTGGCATGAAGCACTGAGAGTCGACATGAATGCAGGGCCCGAACGCGCGCAGGTGGACACGCCCGCCGTCCGCTTCAAGCTCGATGGCCGCGAAGTAGATGCGCGTGCCGGCGAGACCATCCTCCAGGTGGCGGACCGCGAGGGCGTGGAGATCCCGCGCCTTTGCTACAAGGACGGCCTGGCCGCCGTGGGCAATTGCCGCGCCTGCATGGTCGAGATCGAGGGCGAGCGCACCCTGGCGCCCAGTTGCTGCCGCGCCCCCACGCAGGGCATGGAGGTCAGCAGCAGGAGCGAACGCGCCGTCGCCGCGCAGAAGTTGGTGCTGGAACTGCTGCTCGCGGACATGCCCGAGGTCGGATACACGCGCCACAACGAGCTGGACCAGTGGGCGGCGCGCCTGGAGCTGGGCCAGCCTCGCTTCAGCCCGCGCGGGCAGGTGGCGCCCGACCTGACGCACCCGGCGATCGCCGTCAACCTCGACGCCTGCATCCAGTGCACCCGGTGCCTGCGGGCCTGCCGCGACGAGCAGGTCAACGACGTGATCGGGCTGGCCTTGCGCGGCGCGCACGAGAAGATCGTGTTCGACATGGACGACCCCATGGGTCTGTCCACCTGCGTCGCCTGCGGCGAATGCGTGCAGGCCTGCCCCACCGGCGCGCTGATGCCGGCGCGGGGCGCCGCCCTCCCCGTGCCGGACCGGCAGGTGCCCTCGGTGTGCCCCTACTGCGGCGTGGGCTGCCAGCTGAGCTACCACATCAAGGACAACCGGATTCTTTACGTCGAAGGCCGCGACGGGCCGGCCAACCACGGACGCCTTTGCGTGAAGGGCCGCTACGGCTTCGACTATGCGCACCATCCGCAGCGGCTCACGGTGCCGCTGATCCGCCGCGCGGGCATGCCCAAGACCGGCGGCTTCACGATGGACCCGCAGCGCGTGCTGGACGTGTTTCGCGAAGCGAGCTGGGAGGAGGCGCTGGAACTGGCCGGCGGCCGGCTGCGCGAAATCCGCGACCGGCACGGCCGCAAGGCGCTGGCCGGCTTCGGCTCGGCCAAGGGCAGCAACGAGGAGGCCTACCTGTTCCAGAAGCTGGTGCGCACCGGTTTCGGCAGCAACAACGTGGACCATTGCACGCGCCTGTGCCACGCCTCGTCGGTGGCGGCGCTGCTGGAAGGCATAGGCTCGGGCGCCGTCTCCAACCCGGTGATGGACGTGACGCAGGCCGAGGTGGTGATCGTCATCGGCGCCAACCCGACGGTGAACCATCCGGTGGCGGCCAGCTGGATCAAGAACGCGGCGCGGGGCGGCACCAAGCTGGTCGTGATGGACCCGCGCCGCTCCGAGCTCGCGCGCATCGCGCACCGCTTCCTGCAGTTCAAGCCCGACACCGACGTGGCGCTGCTCAACGCGATGATGAACGTCATCGTCACGGAAGGACTGGTCGACGAGGCGTTCGTCGCCGCGCGCACCTCCGGCTACGAGGACCTGCGCCGCAACGTCGAAGGCTACAGCCCGGAGGCGATGGCCCCGGTCTGCGGCATAGACGCCGACACCATCCGCTACGTGGCCCGCCTGTACGCGACCTCGCGCGGCTCGATGATCCTGTGGGGCATGGGCGTTTCGCAGCA
>JAMPXR010000401.1 GCA_023701085.1 Ramlibacter sp.
ACAAGGCCACCCGCGCGCCCACCTCCCAGCGCACCTCGTCGGCGGCGTAGTGCAGCACGGCCTGCTCCAGCGAAATCCACGACTGCGGCAGTCCTTGGGCGGACAGCTTCAAGACCTTCAAAACACGCCTCCTTGGAGGATCGGTTGCCCGGCGCGGCGCCTTGCGGCGCTGTACAGCACAATATACCCTGTTTTCGTGACAGTTTGCCCGCGCCCGAAGGCCCGCAATGCTTGGCCGGCGGGCGCCAACTGCTATCAAAAAGATACCGACGCGGCCGCAATGCAGATTTTCAGAGGCTTCCACCACCCTGGCATCGCGCCGGCCTGCGCGCTGACCATCGGAAATTTCGATGGGGTGCACCGGGGCCATCAGGCCATGCTGGCGCTGCTGAACAGCGAAGCGCGCCATCGCGGGGTGCCCAGCTGCGTCATGACCTTCGAGCCGCATCCGCGCGACTACTTCGCCGCCCTCGCGCGCAAGCCGGATCTGGCGCCGGCGCGCATCGCCACGCTGCGCGACAAGCTGACCGAACTGGCCAATTGCGGCGTGGACCAGTGCGTCGTGCTCGCGTTCGACGCGCGCCTGTCGTCCCAGGTGCCGCAGGCCTTCATCGAGAACGTGCTGGTGCGCGGGCTGGGCGTGCGCTACGTGCTGGTCGGCGACGATTTCCGCTTCGGCGCGAAACGGGCGGGCGACTACGCGATGCTGGACGCAGCTGGCGGGGCCCGGGGCTTCGACGTCGCGCGCATGAACAGCTACGAAGTGCATGGCGTGCGCGTTTCCAGCTCCGAGGTGCGCGCCGCGCTCGGCCGCGGCGATATGGTCGGCGTGGCCGCGCTGCTGGGGCGGCCCTACAGCATCAGCGGCCACGTGGTGCACGGCCGCAAGCTCGGCCGCCAGCTCGGCTTCAAGACGGTCAACCTGCGCTTTGCCCACTGGAAGCCCGCGGCCAGCGGCATCTTCGCGGTGCGGGTGCACGGCCTGGGCGGCGTGGGACCCGGCGAACAGTCGCTGGAGGGGGTGGCCAACCTGGGCATCCGGCCGTCGCTGAACCCCGACGACGTCAACGGCGGGCGGGTGCTGCTGGAAACCCATTGCCTGGATTGGCCGCGCAGCCTGGGCCCGGAGGGCGCCTACGGTAAAATCATCCGTGTGGAACTGCTGCACAAATTGCACGACGAGCGCAGGTACGAGAGCCTGGATGCCCTGAAAGCGGGCATCGCGAAGGACTCCGAGGATGCTCGCGCGTATTTCGCGTCCACCCGCCGCCAGACGACGCGCGACCGAATTTGACGGGCTGTCACCGCGGACGGTGCGCAGGAACTTGCGCTCCGCCGCCATCCTGGTTATCCGCCCAAACACCCTGGATGCCGGGTCCGGCCCGGCATGACGCCCCGAGGCATCGCCATGACAGACAAGACCGACTACCGCGCCACGCTCAACCTGCCCGACACGCCGTTCCCGATGCGCGGGGACCTGCCCAGGCGCGAGCCGGTCTGGGCGAAGGAATGGGAGGACAAGGGCCTGTACAAGAAGCTGCGCGCCGCGCGCTGCGGGCACGAGAAGTTCGTGCTGCACGACGGCCCGCCCTATGCCAACGGCCAGATCCACATGGGCCACGCGGTCAACAAGATCCTGAAGGACATGATCGTCAAGGCGCGCCAGCTCAAGGGGCTGGACGCCGCCTACATTCCGGGTTGGGACTGCCACGGGCTGCCGATCGAGAACGCGATCGAAAAGAAGTTCGGGCGCAACCTGCCGCGCGACGAGATGCAGGCCAAGAGCCGCGCCTTCGCCACCGAGCAGATCGGCGTGCAGATGGCCGACTTCAAGCGGCTGGGCGTGCTGGGCGACTGGGAGCGGCCGTACCGCACCATGGATTTCGTGAACGAGGCCGAGGAGATCCGCGCCTTCAAGCGCGTGATCGAACGCGGCTTCGTTTACCGCGGCCTCAAGCCCGTGTACTGGTGCTTCGACTGCGGCTCCTCGCTGGCCGAGTTCGAGATCGAATACGCCGACAAGAAGTCGCAGACGATCGATGTGGGCTTCAAGGCCGACGACCCGACCCGGCTGCTGGCCGCCTTCGGGCTGGACGCCGCGCTGGCGTCGCAGCCCGTCTTCGCGGTGATCTGGACCACCACCGCCTGGACCATCCCGGCCAACCAGGCGCTGAACCTCAATCCGGAGCTGGCGTACGCGCTGGTGGAAACGCCGCGCGGGCTGCTGCTGCTGGCGGAATCGCTGGTCGGACGCTGCCTGGAACGCTACGGACTGACGGGCAAGGTGCTGGCCACCGTCAAAGGCGAGAAGCTCGCCGGATTGAATTTCCAGCATCCGCTGTACGACGTGGACCCCGGCTACCGCCGCCTGTCGCCCGTGTACCTGGCCGACTACGCGACGGCCGAGGACGGCACCGGCATCGTCCACTCTTCGCCGGCCTACGGCCTGGACGACTTCAACTCCTGCCTCGCGCACGGCATGGCGTACGACGACATCCTGAACCCGGTGCAGGGCAACGGCTCCTACGCGCCGGACTTCGCACTGTTCGGCGGCCAGAACATCTGGAAAGCCACGCCGCACATCATCGATGCGCTGCGCTCGGCGCAGCGCCTGTTCGCCACCGAAGGCATCGCCCACAGCTACCCGCACTGCTGGCGGCACAAGAGCGCGGTGATCTACCGCGCGGCGGCGCAATGGTTCGTGCGCATGGACGAGGGCGAGGGCGTGTTCACCAAGGACAAGGCGCCCAAGACCCTGCGCCAGATGGCGCTGGAAGCCGTGGAGGAAACGAACTTCTTCCCGGAGAACGGCAAGGCGCGGCTGCGCGACATGATCGCGGGGCGACCCGACTGGTGCATCAGCCGACAGCGCAGCTGGGGCGTGCCGCTGCCCTTCTTCCTGCACAAGGACACGGGCGAGCTGCATCCGCGCACCATGGAGATCCTGGACCTCGCCGCGGACATGGTGGAGCAAGGCGGCATCGAGGCCTGGAGCAAGGCCACGCCCGAATCCATCATCGGCGCGGACGCGCCGCAGTACACCAAGAGCACCGACATCCTGGAGGTCTGGTTCGACTCCGGCACCACCCACACCACGGTGCTCAAGCACTCGCACGCGGGCGCCGGGCACGAGAGCGGGCCCGAAGCCGACCTGTACCTGGAAGGCCACGACCAGCACCGCGGCTGGTTCCACTCCTCGCTGCTCACCGCCTGCGCCATGTACGGGCGCGCGCCCTACCGCGGCCTGCTGACGCACGGCTTCACGGTGGATGCGCAGGGCCGCAAGATGAGCAAGTCGGCCGGCAACGGCGTGGACCCGCAGGAGACCACGAAGAAGCTGGGCGCCGAAATCATCCGGCTGTGGGTCGCGGCCTCCGACTACTCGGGCGACATCGCGGGCGACGACAAGATCCTGGCGCGCGTGGTGGACGCCTACCGCCGCATCCGCAACACGCTGCGCTTCCTGCTGGCCAACGTCAGCGATTTCGA
>JAMPXR010000402.1 GCA_023701085.1 Ramlibacter sp.
AGCGCCTCCAGTCCGGCGTACTGGGGCGTGAAGCCGCAGTAGCTGGCCGTGTTCACCACCAGCAGCACCTTGCCGCTGTACTGGCACAGCGATTGTGGTTTTTCGTCCTGCAGGCGCGGGAACACATGGTCCAGCGTGGCCGGACACGCCGGCGCGCCGGCGGCGGCGTGCGCGGCGGGAGCGCCCGCCAGAGCGCCGAGCGCGGCTGCCAGGGCGAGGAGTCGGACGGTGTACGGCATGGAAGACCTCCTGCGGCGCGGCAACAGCCCGGCCATCCACGGGCACATTCGCCGAACGGTCTTCGATTTTGCACATGCCTGCGTAAAATTCGGGGTTCCCCGGAAAAGACCCTTCCATGCTCTACCCCGAACTGTTCAAGCAACTCGAGTCCGTCCGTTGGGACATGGACAAGGACATCCCGTGGGACCGGTTCGACGGCTCCCGGCTGTCCGACGAGCAGGCCCAGACGGTCAAGATGAACGCGATCACCGAATGGTCGGCCCTGCCGGCCACCGAGATGTTCCTGCGCGACAACCGCGACGACAGCGACTTCTCCGCCTTCATGTCGATCTGGTTCTTCGAGGAGCAGAAGCACTCGCTCGTGCTGATGGAGTATCTCAAGCGCTTCCGCCCGGAGCTCGTTCCCACGGAAGATGAGTTGCACGCGGTGCGCTTCGAGTTCGAGCCGGCGCCGGCGCTGGAAACGCTGATGCTGCACTTCTGCGGCGAGATCCGGCTCAACCACTGGTACCGGCGCGCCAGCGAATGGCACACCGAGCCGGTCATCCGGCATATCTATATGACGCTGTCGCAGGACGAGGCGCGCCACGGGGGCGCCTACCTGCGCTACATGAAGCGCGCCATCGGCAACTTCGGCAATGAGGCGAAGGCGGCTTTCAGCAAGGTGGGCGTACTGATGGCCAGCGCACGGCGCACGGCGCAGGCGCTGCATCCGACCAACCTGCATGTCAACAAGAGCCTGTTCCCGCGCGACACCATCCAGTCGCGCCTGCCCGATCCGCAGTGGCTGGAGCGCTGGCTGGACCAGCAGATCGAGTTCGACGCCGTCTGGGAAGGCAAGGTGGTCGACCGCATCCTGCACAACATGAGCCTGCTGATGGACCGCAGCTTCAAGAGCGTCCAGGAGCTCAATCGCTACCGCAAGGAAATCGCGGCCACCGTGCTGCAAGCGGCGCCGCCGGCCGGGCCGGCGCCCAGCCCGGCGTGATGCCCGGGCCTGGCAGCGGACCCGCCGCGGCGCGCGGCGGCGAAGGCGCGCAGTTGCCGGGATTCCTCGCCAAGCTGGCGCCCCGGGCCGAGGCGGCGCGGCGCGTGGCGGCCTTGCCGCAGCCCGTGGTCTTCACCAACGGCGTGTTCGATGTGTTGCATCGCGGTCACGTGGTCTATCTGGCGCGCGCGCGCGACCTGGGGGCGAGCCTGGTCGTGGCGCTCAATACCGATGCCTCGGCGCGCCGGCTGGGCAAGGGACCGGACCGCCCCCTGAACAACGAGCAGGACCGCGCGGCCGTGATCGCCGCGCTCGAATCGGTCAGCCTGGTCACCTGGTTCGACGAGGACACGCCGCTCGAGCTGATCGGGGAGCTGCGGCCGGCCGTGCTGGTCAAGGGCGGCGACTACGACATGGCCAAGCTGCCCGAAGCCGCCTTGGTGCAAGGCTGGGGCGGCAGGGCGCTGGCGATTCCTTTCGTCGACGGCTATTCGACCACCGGGCTGGTGCGCCGCATCCGGCAGGAACGGTAAGCGACCCGCGGCCGCCGGCGCCCTTCAGGAAAAGACCGCCCCCCACAGGGCCAGCACGGCCTCGCGTTCGGCCGCGACCGCGTCCGGCGCGACCTGCGTCGGCTCCTCGTTCAGTCGCGCCTTGTGCTGGACGCGGCGCAGTTCGCGGTAGGCCCTGGCGGCCGTCTGCCCGACGCCGCCCGGCAGCAGGCCGGCGGCCTCGGCCCGCTGCAGCAAGGCGATGTTGCCCACGTTGGGAATCAGTTCGGGATGGCCGGCGGCCTGCGACAGCACCAGGAACTGCACCGCGAATTCGACGTCGACCATGGCGCCCGGGCTGTGCTTGACGTCGAACCGTTCGGCGCGCACCGGATGCGCCGCGCGCACCTTCTCGCGCATCGACATGATCTCCGCGCGCAGCGCCGCGACATCGCGCGGCGCGGTGATGACCGCCTGGCGCACCGCGTCGAAGCGCTCGCGCAGCGACTCGGGCTGCGCGGCAGGCGCGGGCATGCCGGGCGCCGCCATGTCCTCCACGCCCAGCACGAAGCGCGCCCGTGTCATCGCCTGGTGCTCCCAGGTCCAGGCGGTGTTGCTGCCGCGGCGCTGCTGGTAATTGGCGTAGGCCTCGAACGTCGTGATCAGCAGGCCCGAGCTGCCGTTGGGCCGCAGCGCCGTGTCGATCTCGAACAGGTCGCCCTCGGCCGTCTTCACCACCAGCCAGTTGATCAGCTTGCGCACGAACGCCGCATAGACCTCGGGCGCGCGCTCGTCCTCGTCCTCGAACACGAAGACGATGTCCAGGTCGCTGCCATAGCCCAGCTCCTTGCCCCCCAGCTTGCCGTAGCCGATGATGGCGAATCGCGGGATCTCGCGATGTCGGCTCTTGAGCCGCTGCCAGCACCAGCGCGCGGTGACGCGCAGCACCGCGTCGGCCAGCGCGCTGAGATCGTCGGCGACCTGCTCCACGGTCAGGCGCCCCTCCACGTCGCGCGCCAGCGTGCGGAACACCTCGGCATGACGGGCGCGCCGCAGCAGGTTGAGCAGGGCCTCGTCGTCGTCCTCGCCGGTGATCTGCAGCGAGTGCCGCCGGTGCTCCAGCTCGCTCTCGAAATCCTGCGGCACGAAGCGCTCGGACAGCATCGCGTCGCTGGCCAGCTCGTCGATCACGCCCGGGTGCTGCAGCAGGTAGCGCGCCGGCCAGCGCGCCGCGCCCAGCACGCGCAACAGCCGCTCGTGCACGCCGGGGCGTTCCAGCAGCAGCGCCAGGTAACTTTCGCGGCGCAGCAGCGGCTCGATCCAGTCGGCCATGCGCAACGCGGCCTCTTCGTTCACCAAACCCTGTTCCAGCCATTGCGCGGTGCGGGCGACCAGCCGGGACAGCCGCGCGCGCGCGTCCTCGCGCAGGGCCAGCACGCGCGGGTGGCGCTGCCACAGGGCCACCCGCTCGCGCAGCTGCGCGGGCAGCTGCTCGGCCAGCGCCTCCAGGTCCGGCGCGCTCGCCTTGCCGTTGCGGGCGCCGTTGCAGGCCTTGCATTCGCCCGCGGGCGCGCCCAGCAAGGTGTCGAATTCCTGCGCCACCAGTTCGCGATGCCCGTCCAGTTCGCGCAGGAAGGCGCAGCAGTCGGGAAAGCCCATGGTGCCGGCGATCCAGTTCAGGTCCCCGTCCCCGGTCGGACGTCCCATCGGCAGCACATGGGTCTGCTGGTCGTCCAGGTACTGGATGCGGTGTTCCACGCGGCGCAGG
>JAMPXR010000009.1 GCA_023701085.1 Ramlibacter sp.
CCACGCACGCCGCGGGGAACGGCGCTGCGATGAAGCCCAGCGCGAAATCCGCTGAGGACGCAAAGACCATGGGCGCGCCGCGCCAGTCCTGGACCGACGACAGGTCCAGGGAGATTCAGATGTACCTGAAGGCCGGCGGCTGAAACAGTACGGACACGGGTGATATCCGAGGGGTCCACCGCGGGCCCCCGGGTGTCGCCGCATGGAACGAGCCGCACCCCGCCACTTCTCGATGTTGCGGGATTTCGCCTGGCCGATTTCTTCATGCTGGGCAACGCGGCCTGCGGCGTGGGCGCCGTGTTCCTCGCGATGCTTTATGCGGCCGCCGCATCGCCCTTCCATTTCTATGCCGCCGCGGCCCTCGCGCCGGCGGCGTTCATCTTTGACGTGCTGGACGGAAGGATCGCGCCGGCGCGCTGAGAGCGTGGGAACTGCATCCGCCGGTGCTGCTGTTCGTGCTTTCGGGCAGCCGGATGGTCAGCAAGACCCTGCGAATCCCGAAGCTTTGACCGGGGACCACGGCCTACCCCCGGCGCATTGCGGGCTGTCGGACAGCCGACAGCCCGGCAGCATGTCGATTCTCAGGTGGGCGTCTTGCCCTGCTCGGGAGCCTTCTTGACCTTGCGCTTGGCCTTTTTGCCTTCGGCAGCCTTCTGGGTCTTGGTCTCCACGGGCATCGTCGAGCCAGCGGCTGTCGCAGCAGCACCGCCGGGGGTCGGGGTCGCCTTCGGCTCGCCGGGCTTGGCCTCCTTGCGGGCTTCTACCTTGGCTTCGGCCTTCGCTTGCGACTTCGTGGTGGGGGTGGCGCCGGGCGTGTCCTTCGGAACGCCCGAGCCGGGGGTCTGGGCAAAAGCGCCGGCAGAGAACAAGCCTGCAAGCAGGACGGCAAGAAGTTTCGTCATCGCGTTTCCTCGAGGTTGATGAATGCAATTCCTGCCCAACGGCAAGAACATAAATTATTGCTGAAAATAGTTGAGTTTGGATTTCTGTCGACCTTCACGATCCCCAGCAAGCAGCCCTACCGTGTCGTGTTCCCCACAGACAGAGGATCGATCAAGGAACTAAAGTGTTGCGGCATGATGAAAGATTGTTTCGCCGTCGGGTGGACTGAGCGCGCCGGCCAGGCCGCAGCGGTGCGCGGCCTCCTGCGCCAGCTCTGCGCGCGCGCGATATCGGGTTTCGCGGGAGTCGCACTGTGCCTGCTGGCCGGCTGCGCGACCTTGCCCGACACTTTCGAGCGCACGCCGTCGAAAGCGATCGCCTTGTCCAGCGGAACTGCGCTGGGCCGGATCGCCCAGAGTGCGCAGCCCGACCCGGACCTGAGCGGGTTCCGGCTCATGGCCAACGGGGATTTCGCGCTCAACACCCGGCTCGAGCTGGCCCGGCGCGCGCAGCGCACGCTCGACGTGCAGTACTACCAGATCGACAATGACGAGACCGGCCGCTTTGTCCTGCGCACCCTGCGCGACGCCGCGCTGCGCGGCGTGCGCGTGCGCCTGCTGATGGACGATCTGTACACGTCGGGCGCGGACGACCTGCTGATGGCGCTCGCGGCGACGCCCAACCTCGAACTGCGCCTGTTCAACCCGTTTCCCGCCGGGCGCTCCAGCATGCTCAGGCGCTTCGCCTTTTCGCTGTTCGACTTCACGCGCGTCAACCGGCGCATGCACAACAAGCTCTTCATCGCGGACGGCGCGATGGCTGTCGCGGGCGGGCGCAATATCGCCAACGCATACTTCAGGCAGACGGACGAAGCGAACTTTCTCGACCTCGACACCTTTGTGGCCGGCGCGCTCATTCCGCGCCTGGCGGCTCTGTTCGACCAGTACTGGAACAGCCCGCACGTCCGCCCCATAGGCACCCTGGTGACATCGTCACAACCGCCCGAACGGCTGCGCCAGCGCTTCGAGGAACTGACCGGCCCCGATACGACGCCAGCCCCGCGGCCCCCGCCGCCCAACGACGTCCTGGGTTACGGCCCGATCGTGGAAGACCTGGACGCCGGCAAGCTGGGCCTGACCTGGAGCCTGGCCGAGGCGTATGCCGACTCGCCCGACAGGGTGATAGGGAAGTCGGCCAGCTATGGCGGCGTGCCGCTGCTGGATGTCGACAGCGTGCGCTACAACGTGCGCGAGCAGATGCGCCGGGCCCGCAGCGATGTCACCATCGTCTCGCCCTATCTGATTCCCGGCAAGGCCGGGCTGGAAGTCTTGCGCGAGATCACGGGGCGCGGCGTGAAAGTCAGCGTGGTGACCAACTCGCTGGCCGCAACCGACGAGCCGATCGTTCACACTGGCTATCGCCGCTACCGGCCGGACATGCTGCGGCTGGGCGTGGAACTGCATGAACTCAGCTCGGCGCGGACACGGCGCAGCGTGCGCCTCGGCCTTTTCGGCACGCAGATCGGCCGCCTGCACGCCAAGGCGGCCGTCATGGACGGGCGAACGGTCTTTCTCGGGTCGATGAATTTCGATCCCCGCTCGGATGTCCACAACACGGAGATCGGACTGATCGTTTTCAGCCGTGAATTGGCCCAGCAGGTCATGAGGGTGGTCGGGGAGCTCAAGCAGCAAGGGTCTTACAGGGTGCAGTTCGCGCCCGGCGGCGGCGAGCGGCTGCAATGGGTGGACGCCGACGCGCAGCCCCCGGAGATCCTGGACGCCGAGCCGGAAGCGACGCTGCGTGACCGGCTGATGCTGGAACTGCTGGCGCCCTTCGCGCCGGAAAGCCTGCTGTAGCGAGGCGCGCCGCGCTCAGCTCGGCGGCGCGTTGCTCACGTTGACCGCCTCGACCTGCACGAGCAGGCGGACGCGGTCTTCAAAGCCGAAGTTGATGCCCCAGGTCATGCCGAACTGGCTGCGCAGCACCGTGGTTTCGAAGTCGCCCCCACAGACCTGGCGCTTGATCAGCGGACTCAGGTAGCAAGCGAATCGGCTGGCCTTGAGCTTCACCGGGCGCGTCACGCCCATCAGGGTCAGCGTGCCATCCACTTCGGTCACCTTCTCGGCCATGAGATTGAGCCGGTCGGCCACGAAACGCGCCGTCGGAAACTCGGCGACGTTGAAGAAGTCCTTGCTCAAGATGTGCCGGTTGAGCAGGTCGACGCCGGTGTTGATGGAGGCGATATCCATCGTGATGTCGATGCGGCCGCCGGTGCCGCTCGCGTCGATCTTCACTGCGCCGTCTTTCGTGCTGAAACGTCCCCGGTTGGTGGTCGTGCCGTAATGGCCGATCTCGTACATCACGAAGGTGTGCGTCGGGTCGATCACATAGCTGGCGTTCGGCGCCGGGCCGCCGGAAGGCTGCGCAGGCAGGGCCGGCGGGAACTGGGCGGCGGCGTCGCGCCCGGATTGCGCCCAGGCAAGGACAAGCGAAAGGACGGCGACGACGGGTTTGCGCATGACGTGTCTTCCTGGAGGCGGGGCAACGGCGATTCTGCCGGAAGTCACAGCGGCGCGAGTCCCGCCAGGACAAGTTTGATCCGCACCTGCACATCGTCGGCCAGCAGCGACGTGTCCGCCCATTCGCCGTCCCCGACCCCGAAGGCCAGGCGCTGGATCGTCACCCGGCCGGTCGCGACCGACTGGCCCGCGGATTGCGCGATGCCCACCGGCACGACCAGTTCCCGGCTGCGGCCTTTCAGCGTCAGCGTCCCCGTCACCTCGAATTGGCCATCGCCGACGCGCCGGATGCGGCTCGACTGGAAGAGGGCCTTGGGAAAACGCGCCGCGTCGAACCAGACGGGCTTGGGCAGTTCGACGTCCACCTGGGGCACACCGAGGCCCGCGCTGGCCGTGTCGATTTCCAGCGCCACGCTGCCCGCTTCCGGGTGCCGCGGATCGAATGCCACGCGCGCTTGAAAAGCGCCAAAGCCGCCCTCCACCGGCACACCCATCTGCCGGATCACGAAGTCGATACGGCTCGCGCCCGGAACCAGGCTGGCGTCGGGCCCGGCGGCCCACTGCGGCGCCGCGGCAAGCACGAGACCGGCCGCAAGGAATGCACGGCGCCAGAAAGCGCCCGGAACCGCCGGAATGACGGGCCTCATGAGCTGTCCTCCCCGCGGCCTGCCCACATTCGTTCGAACACGCCGTCGTGGTCGACGAAACGATGCTTGAGCGCGGCCGCGGCATGCAAACCCGCCAATGCGGCCAAAGCATAGGCGCCGGCATTGTGCAGGGGCTTCAGCAGCGTTTCGGCCAAAGCCTTGTCGACCGGCAACAGGTCCGGCAGCGGCATCGAGCCAAACAGGGCGACCGGGACGCCCAGGGCCGAGCTGTACGCCCAGCCCAGCAGCGGCACGACGAAAAAGAGTGCATACAGGACGAAGTACGTCCAGCGCCGCACCACCAACTGCCAGCCGGGGGTACGCGCCGTGACTTGCGCGGGCAGCGGGGGCGGCCGCCGCAGCAGGCGCCACAGCAGCCGCAACGCGGACAAAGCCAGGATGGTGATCCCCGACCACTTATGCCAGCTGTAAAGCTTGAGCTGCAGCGGCGAGAACGGCAGGCTGGTCATGTACAGGCCGAGGGCGAACGAACCGGCGATCAGCACCGCGAGCAGCCAGTGCAGCGCGATCGCGACCGTACCGTACCGGCGCGAAGCGCTGGCGGCAGGTGGATCGATGGGCAAACCCGGCATGCGCGCAGCATAAGGCACGGGCCGCGTACCGGCCGCAAAATGGCCTCATGCACGCTGTCGCCCGCGACATGGGTCCACCGCTGCGGCTGTTCATCGCGATCTGGCCGGACGAGCGGGTGCGCCGCGCGATCGCGTCGTGGCAGCAGGATTGGAACTGGCCGCCTCATGCGGCGCGCGTGAAACCGGAACGCCTGCACCTGACCCTGCATTTCCTGGGCGACGTTCCCGCGGACCGCTTGCCGCGCCTGGCGCAGGCGATCCAGGTGCCCTTCGAGGCGTTCACGCTGGAGCTCGATCGGGCGGAAGTCTGGCCGAACGGTGTGGCCGTGCTGCGGCCCGAGGCGCAGCCGGACGCGCTGCTGCGATTGCAGGCCGCGCTGGGCCGCTCGCTCGCCCAGCTCGGCCTGCCGCTGGAGGATCGTCCCTACCGCCCGCACGTCACGCTGGCGCGGCGCGCGCGCGGCGCCACGCCGCCGCCACCGGAGGCGGCCCTGCGCTGGCGCGCCGACGCGGGCTATGTGCTGGAGCGATCCTTGCCGGGCGGCGCCGGCTACCAGCTGCTGGAACGCTTCCCGTGAGCCTTCAGCGCAGCTGGCCCTGCGCCCAGCGCACGATGTCCGCCGCCCCCATCGCGCCGGCCTGGCGCGCCACCTCGCGGCCCTTCACGAACAGCGCCAGCGTCGGGATGCTGCGGATGCCCATGCGCGCGCCCAGCCCGCGCGCCTCCTCGGTGTTGACCTTGGCCAGCCGCATCCTGGGCTCGAGCTGCGCGGCGGCCTGCTCGAAGCCCGGCGCCATCTGGCGGCAGGGCCCGCACCAGGGCGCCCAGAAATCGACCAGCACCGGCAGGTCGCTGCGGGCGATGTGGCGCTCGAACGCGGCTTCGTCCAGCGCCGTGGAATGCGCCGTGAACAGCGCCTCGTGGCAGCTGCCGCAGTCCGGGGCCTTGTCGAGGTCGCCCCGCCGCACGCGGTTGGTGGTGTGGCAGTGTGGGCAGACGACGTGCAGCGAGTCGCTCATGAAACGCGCCCTCCGCCTGGGGTCTGGGCCGGACCCGCGCTCGCGCGCTTGCGCGCGTTCTCGATCGCGGCCCGTGCGGCCAGCTCCGCGTTCAGCGCGGGCTCCAGGGCGGACCGGCAAAGCCCGGCGTGCCGGTAATTGAGGTTCTCGTAGCTTTCCGCGACCAGCGCAAAGGCATCCAGCACGGCTTCGAGGGCGGCATCGCGCGGCGCCGACGCGAGTTCGGCCGCCAGGCGGCTGGCGACCGCGCGGTACTGCTGCGCATCGACGGGCCCGGCGTGACGCTCCAGGCGGTCCAGCAGCCGGGCCAGCACGACCAGGTTCTTGTGGCGAGTGGGCGATGGCGTGGGATTCATGCAGCGAAGCTGGGGCTGGACGGCCCGAATGCAAGACCCGCGCAAGCAGGCGCCACCCTCGCGCTTACAGCAAGCTCTGCAGCACCACGGTCTCCGCGCGCGCGCCCTGATCCATCGCGCCACCGGCGATCTTGGCGATCTGCCCCAGGTGCCGGCCAAACGCCTTCAGCAGCGCTTCGGATGTCTCGAAGAAGCTGTAGTCCAGATCCTGCAGTGCTTCGCGATGCGCCAGGAATCGCTGTTGCACGGCGCCCAGTGTGGCGGTGAATTCGACGCCGTCTTCCGTGGCGACAGGGTTGGAGATGCTGACACCGGACATCATGCGCCTTCCTGTGGGAACGCTCCAGTATGAAGCGGCCGCGGTGCGAGTCAAGCGGGCGTCGACCCGCGTCTTCAGCGGGAGCCGTCGTCGCCTTTCGCCTCGCGCGCGGGCAGCGGCCCCGAAGGCAATGGCGCGGCCCCCGCAGGTGGCGCCAGGGCTGCGTCGCGAATGGCGTAAAGCGCCTTCAGGTCCGCCTCCAGATCATCGTCCGCATCGGCGGCGGGCGGGGTCTCGCCGCCCTTGTCCTGCCACTCACCGGGCTTGGGCATGGGCTGCCTGGCCTGCGATGCGGGGCCATCGAACTGCCAGGCCAGGCTGAGCAGCCAATCGCGCGCGCGGGGATCGAACTTCTCGATCTCTTCCCAGAAGCTTTGCTGGAAGGCCTGCACATACGCGATCAGCCGGCCTTGCCCCTTGTCTCCTACGATGAAATGCACGTGCATGCCCACGTTGTCGGCGCGCGTGACCGCCGACAGGATGCGGCAGTCGATCCAGTCGGACGGGATGCCGTGCTTGCGCATGGTGTCGCGCAGCACCACATGCACCAGTTCCCGGCGCGGCGCGTTGCGGTTGCTACGGTGCTGTGCCGTGGTCTCGCTCTCATGGAACGCCGAGGACGGCGGCTGCGTGTCGGGCGCGCCACGGCCTGCGCCCAGGAACTTCTTCAGCAGACTCATGGATCGGCGTGTCCTCCTGTACTGGAATGCCTGGCCATCGCGGTGCTTCCTACGCCTGTTCCTGGAGCTGGAACAACATGCGGGTGCCCGCGATTTCCACCACGTCGTGGTTGGACAGCAGCACGGCGTGCGTACCGATGGGGTCGCCGTTCAGCGTCGCCGCCGATGTGCCGTCCAGGTGCGCCACGTAGAAGCCATCGCGCCGGTGCGACACGGCCACCATCGATACGCCCGGTTTGCCGAACGTCGAGACGGCCTTCACGACCGGCACCTCCAGCCCCGCCGAAGACCCCGCCACCACGCGGAAGAAGGCCTGCACCGGCTTTGCCGCGCCGCCCAGGGCATCCAGCTTGATCGCGGCGGTGGCGCCAAAGCCGCTGGGCCGCTCGGACTGCGCCAGGTACTGGATGCGGAAATTGCCGATGGCGATGACCTCGCGGTCGTGCAGCCGCTGGCGCGTGACCATCTTGCCGTTGATGTAGGTGCCGTTGGTGCTGTGCAGGTCCTCGATGAACACATCCGCCAGGCCCTTGAGATCGAACACGCAGTGGTGGCTGCTGACCACCATGTTGTCCAGCACGATGTCGTTGTCCGGATGGCGTCCGAGCGTCGTGCGGTCCTGCTGCAGGTACACGTGCTTGATCTGGACACCTTCGACGGACGCGATGAGTTGCGGCATGCAAGCCTCCAGGCGGGCCCGAACGCGGCGTGTGCCCAGGCGCAAACCGATGGTAGTGCGCGGCGAACGGTTGGGCAAGACAGGCGCGGCGGACAGGCTCGAAAAGGCGCGGCAACGCGGCCGGCCGGGCCGTCCCCACGCTGGCACCGCGCCGCCCCCCGTTCTGGCGGGCCGGCGCTGAAACGCGGCACCGGTGTTCAGATGTGGCCGACCGGACTGGCCGCGTGCCGCATGTGGATCGCCAATCCCAGCGCGGCCATGTGATTGCCGTCGCGCCCCAGGATCGTGTCGGCCAGCGGCAGGAATTCCGCTTCCTCGAAGCGCGCATGAAGGCTGAAGGCGGTGACGAATTCGCTCAGGACAGCGGCGTCGATTTCCACCGGCTTGCCCCGGGCGTTGGCGCTCACGGCGTGTTCCAGCCGCTTCCACAGCGCTTCCAGCGCGCGGTGCTCGCCGGTCAGCCGCTGCACCAGCGCCGCCACGCGCTCGCTTTCCGCCCCCGGCTGCGCGCTGCGCAGCACCGCCGGAAAAAGCTCGTTCTCCTCATCCGCGTGATGTTCCCGCACACTGCCTTGAAACATCTCCAAGGTGCTCCTGGCCAGCTCGCGCGCCTTGGCCGCGGCGGCCACGAGCTCGGGCAGTTGGGCCATCGCGTTCAGTTGGGCCAGGAAGACCGCGTGGCAGTGCGAGAAGTTGTTGAGGGGAACCTCGTGGTCCGCTGGATGCGATTTCGCGGGCTGGGCGTTCATGCTGTGGGCCTCGGGTCTGAACGGGCGCCGGCCACGCGCGGGGGCCGGCCAGACTCAATGTAGCGCGGCGAACCGGCCGGGCGTTGACGCACGTCAAGCCCGGCGGCGCCCGCCGGCGGTCGATAATGGTCGCATCTTCACTTGGGAGCTGCCGCACATGTTCAAACACATCCTGCTCGGTACGGACGGCTCGGCGGCCTCCGAACACGCCGCCGCCCTGGCGGTGGACCTGGCCCGCGCCCATGGCGCGAAATTGACGGCGCTGTACGTGGTCGATCCCTACCCCTACCTCGGCGTCGGGGAAACCAATCCCATGGGATTCCAGGCCTACATGGCGGCGGCCCAGCAGCACGCCGCCGAAGCGCACGCCAGGGTGGAGCGCCTGTGCACCCAGTCCGCGCCGCCGGTCCCGCTCGAAGTGCGCCTGGCCGAGGACGTGGCCGCCGCGCGCGGCATCGTCGACATGGCGGGCAGCGAGGGCGCCGACCTGGTGGTCGTGGGCTCGCACGGCCGCACCGGCGTCGCCCGGCTGATGCTGGGCAGCGTGGCCGCCAAGGTGGTCGCGCAGTCCACGGTGCCGGTGTTGGTGGCGCGCTGAGCTGGCCAGAGCGGGACGCGCGCTCCTACCGGGGGGTCGCAACCAGCAGCGGTCTGAGCATCCACAGCCCCATCGCGGGCCCGACCGCCAGCCACGGCAGCACGCCCGGCAGCGGCCAGGCATGGGCCGCCGCCACGAACAGCTCGATGCTCACCACGGAAATCGCGAAGCCGATGCAGTTGGTGAACGTGAGCACGCTGCCCACCACCGCCGGGGGCGCATTCTGCGCCGTCAGCGTCGAGAACTGCGGTGAGTCGCCCACCACGGTGGCGCCCCACACCACGAGCCAGCCCATGAACAGCGGCACGGGCGCCGCCAACATCAACGGCGCGGCGAGGCAGCATGCGCCGCTGGCGGCCAGCTGCATCTGCGCCACGCGCGCGCTGCCCAAGCGCCGCACCAGCAGCCCACCGATCACGCAGCCGGCAAAGCCGGCGCCTATGGCCAGAAAGGCGGCCGCGCTCACGTCCCGGCCGGTCAGGCGCGCCGTCACGATCAAGGGCACCAGCACGTAGAAGGCGTACAGCTCCCACATGTGGCCGAAATAGCCGAACACCGAAGCGCGCAGGCGCCGGTCGGTCCAGATCAGTCCCAGCGCCTTGGGTGTGATGCGCGCACCGCGCGGCGCGTCGGGATGGACCGGCACCAGCAGCGCGGTGGCGAGGCCGCCCGCGCAAGCGAGCAGCGATACGCCCAGGATCACCAGCTGCCACGGCGCCGGGCCGCCGACGCTTTGCGAAAGGCCGGAGCCGTCGCCGGTCAATGCGCGCAGGCCGTGCGGCAGCGCCGTGCCCAGCACCAGCGCACCGATCAGCACGCCCATCGCGGCGCCGAGCCGCTCGCGATACCAGCTCGCGGCGATCTTCATCCCGACCGGATAGATGCCCGCCAGCAGGAAGCCGACGCCGAAGCGCAAGGCCACCAGCAGCGCGAGCCGTCCGTCGGCCAGCAGCGTGGCCGCATTGAGCGCCGCGCCCAGCACCGAGCAGACCAGGAACACCCGCGCGGGCAGGAACCGGTCCGCCAGCATCAGCAGCGCGAACACCAGCGTCCCGCAGACGAAGCCCAGTTGCACGGCCGATGTGAGCGTGCCCACCGCCGCGGCGGGCAGCCCCCAGGCGCGCTGCAGGTCCGGCATCACGGCATTGACCGCGAACCAGAGCGAGGTGCCGGCGAACTGCGACAGGACGATCACCGGCAGGATCCGGCGCGGAACGGCTATGCTCATCGCCGCAGCATACTGAAACGCGGCCTTGCGCACCGGCGGCCCGCCCCAACGAATGATCCCCTTCTCCGTCCTGGACCTCTCACCGATCACCGAAGGCGGCACGGCCGCCCAGTCGTTTCGCAACACCCTGGACCTGGCGCAGCACGCCGAGCGCTGGGGTTACCGGCGCTACTGGCTGGCCGAGCACCATGGCATGCCCGGCATCGCCAGCGCCGCCACGGCCGTGCTGATCGGCCATGTGGCCGGCGGCACCACGACGATCCGCGTCGGCGCCGGCGGCATCATGCTGCCCAACCATTCGCCGCTGCTGATCGCCGAACAGTTCGGCACGCTCGAGTCGCTGTATCCGGGCCGCATCGACCTCGGGCTGGGGCGCGCGCCCGGCTCCGACCCCGCGACGGCCCGCGCGCTGCGCCGCAACCTGGCGAGCGACGCCGACGAATTCCCCAGCGACGTCGTCGAGCTGATGGACCTGCTGTCGGACCAGCCCCGCCAGCATGTTCGCGCGGTGCCGGGCACGGGGCTGAACGTGCCGGTGTGGATCCTCGGCTCCAGCCTGTTCGGCGCGCAGCTGGCCGCGATGCTGGGCCTGCCTTACGCGTTCGCGTCCCATTTCGCGCCGGGCCAGATGATGCAGGCCATCGCGCTGTACCGCGGGCAGTTCAAGCCTTCGGCGCGCCTGGCCCGGCCCTATGTGATGCTGGGCTTCAACATTTTCGCCGCCGACACCGACCAGGAAGCGCAGCTTCTCGCCACGTCGGCGCAGCAGGCTTTCGTGAATTTGCGCAGTGGCCGTCCCGGGCGGCTGCCGCCGCCGGTGGCCGGCTACCGCGACAGGCTGGGAGCGGCCGAACGGGCGCTGCTGGACAACGTGCTGTCCTGTGCGGCCATAGGCGCGCCCCGGGCCGTGCGCCAGCAACTGCAGGACTTCGTGGACCGCACGGGGGCCGACGAACTGATGATCACCTGCCAGATGTTCGACCACGCTGCCCGGCGGCGCTCCTACGAGATCGCGGCCGGGGTGCGCGAGAAACTGTCCGCGCCGGCCTGACCGGGCCTTGTCATGCACGGCGCCGAAAGGACGATCGAGGCGGAGCCGGACGGGCGCGCGGTGTGGATCATGCTGTTCGCACTGGGCACCGCGTTTTCGCTGAGCCAGGCCTACCGCACGGTGGGCGCGATGATGGCCAACCAGCTGCAGCGCGACTTCGCCTTGTCCGCGCAGCAGCTCGGGCTGTTCGCCGGCATCTTCCATTTCAGCTTCGGCGGGCTGCAGTTGCTGATGGGCGTCGGAATCGATTTCCAGGGCGTGCGTCGCACCATCCTGGCGGCGTTCCCGCTGACCATCGCCGGCGCGGTGCTGTCGGCGCTCGCGTCCGATTACGCGCTGGTGGTGCTGGGGCAGGCGCTCATCGGCATCGGCTGCGCGCCGGCCTTCCTGGTGTGCACGGTCTTCATTGCCAGGCGCTTCCCGCCCGCACGGTTCGCCTCCGTGTCCGGGCTGGTGATGGGCCTGGGCGGGCTGGGCATGCTGCTGACCGGCACGCCGCTGGCCTGGGTGGTGGAGATCAGCTCCTGGCGCACGGCCTTCCTGGTGCTGGCCGCCGGCTCGGCCCTGGCCTGGCTGGCCATCTTCGCGCTGGTGCGCGAGGCGCCGCCGCCCCGCCAGGAAGATGGGGACAGCGTGCTCGCGGCGGCGCGCAAGTTCCTGGCGCTGTTCGCCATGCCGCACACCTGGGGCATCGTCGCACTCAGCGCGGTGACCTACGCTTCGTTCATCACCCTGCGCGGTCTGTGGCTGGGGCCGCTGCTGATCGAACGCTACGGCTATTCACTGCTGCAAAGCGGCAACGTGGCGCTTGCCGTTTCCATCGTGGCGCTGTTCGGCCCGCCCGTGTTCGGCAGGCTGGACCCGCCCGCCGCCACGCGCCGGCGCTGGATCCTGGCGTTCACGCTCGCGATGGCCGGGCTGTTCGCGCTGCTGGCCTTCGTGCGCGGACCCTGGGCCGGGGTGGCCGGCTCGCTGCTGATCGGCTTTCTCACCGGCTTCGTGGTGTGGCAATACGCCGACGTGCGGCGGGCCTACCCCGAGGCGCTGACGGGCCGCGCCATGGCGGTATTCACCATGGCGATGTTCCTGGGCATCGCGCTGATGCAATGGTTCACGGGCGTCACCGCTTCGATCGCCCAGGCGCGCCAGGCCGATCCGTTCACCGCCGTGCTGCTGGCCACCGCGGCGCTGCTGCTGGCGGGTGCGGCGGCGTTCGCGCTGCTGCCCGCGCCGCGGCCCGAGCAAGGGCGTGCGTGATGCGCAGGGCGATCGGCGCTGCGCGAATCGCGTTCACCGCGCCTTCATCCGCAGGTCCAGCGGGTGCCTGGCACGGCTGGCGCGTCTGGGCCAGCCGGCGCCCGGCGCGCTGGTGTACCCCGGCCCCGGGCGCGGAGACGGGTTATCCTGCGTTTCTCGCATGAATACCCGCCACGCCACCCCCGCCAAGGAACAGATCGCGCTGATGGAGCCGTTCGAGCGGCTCGGGCTGGACCGCATCCATCTGGTGGCCACGGGGGCACAGGCGCGCGCCGCGCGCGCTGAGCTGGCCGGCGCGCCCGTCTGGGGTTTCGACACCGAATCCAGGCCGACTTTCGTGAAGAACCAGGTTTCCGACGGGCCGCACGTCGTTCAGCTGTCCATCGCCCACAAGGCCTGGGTGTTCCAGTTGCACGACCCGGAATGCCGCACGGTGGTGGCCCGCCTGCTCGAGGCGCCCGGCGTGGTCAAGGCCGGCTTCGGGCTGGGCGAAGACCGCAGGCGCATCGTGAGCAAGCTGGGCGTCGAGCCGGTGGAGGTGCTGGAGCTCAACACCGTGTTTCGCGATCGCGGCTACCGCAAGGACATGGGTGTCAGGGGCGCGGTCGCGGTGCTGTTCAACCGGCGCTTCATCAAGTCGCGCAAGGCGACGACCTCCAACTGGGCCAATCCCCGTTTGACGCACGCCCAGTTGGTCTACGCCGCCAACGACGCGTACGCGGCGCTGCGCGTGTTCGACGCGCTGGGCCTGGGCCCGACCGGCGAGACGCCGCTTCAGGCGCCGCGCAGGCGCGGATAGAGCGGATGGGCGGGATCGGTGTAGCCCGGCGTGGAGGGATGTCCCGGCCGCACCAGGGCATCGACCAGCGCCTCGTCTTCGGCGCTCAAGCGGCAGTCCAGCGCCGCCGGATAGTCCTGCCACTGCGCCAGCGTGCGCGGTCCGGCGATGACGGAACTCACCGCGCGATGGGCCAGCACCCAGGCCGTCGCGAAATGGGGCAGCGAGACGCCCTTTTCGCGGGCATGGTCCTGCAGCCGCTGCGCGATCGTCAGCGACTCCTCGCGCATCTCCGTTTCCGCGATGCGCTTGTCGCCACGCGCCGCCCGGGTGCCGGCGCCGGGCGGCTGCCCGGGGAGGTATTTGCCGGTCAGCACGCCGCGGGCGATCGGGCTGTAAGGCACCACACCGATGCCGAAATGCTCGCACGCCGGCAGGATCTCGACTTCGGGCATGCGGTTCAGCAGGTTGTAGTACGGCTGGCACACGGCGGGTCCGGGCATGCCCAGCTGGCCCGCGATGCGCATGATCTCGGCGATGCGCCAGCCGCGGAAGTTGGACACCCCCCAGTAGCGGATCTTGCCGGCCCGCAGCATGGCGTCGAGCGCGCGCAGCGGCTCCTCCAGGTCCATGCCGTTGTGGTCCCGGTGCAGGTACAGGATGTCGACATGATCCGTTTGAAGCCGCGCGAGGCTCGCGTCCACCTCGCGCAGCATCCAGCTGCGCGAGCAATGCCCCTCGTTGACCCGCTCGGACATCTTGTTGCCCAGCTTGGTGGCCAACACCCACTGGTGGCGCTGCCCCTTGAGCAGCTCACCCAGCATCGTCTCGGACGCGCCATGGCTGTAGATGTCCGCCGTATCGATGAAGTTGACGCCGCGCCCGCCGGCGTCGCGCACGATGGACAACGCCTCCTCCCGGCCGGTCTGGTCGCCGAACATCATGGTGCCCAGGCACAAGGCGGACACTTTCAGGTTGCTCTTGCCGAGCTGGCGGTATTGCATGGACGGCTCCTTTGGGCCGAAGCTTAGCGGCTGTCGCCTCGGCGTGCCTTGCGCTGCTGTGGCGTTTTGGCGGCACCCCACAGCCGGGCAGCGCAAATAGATAACATTTTGTTACTGATCCTCTCATAATGCGGGTGTCGCGGCTCGCAGCATCGGGGGATGCAATGGGATTCTTCAGGACAATTTTCGGCCGGCAGAGCGCAGCGCACGCCGGTGATCGCTTGGAGTCGCAGTTTTCGTCCGCGTCGAACTCCGCGGCGCCCACCACCCCGCGGCGCGAACTGCTGCGGGTGGCGATACGCAGCACCTTGAACCGCCACGGCATTCCGATCCACTGGCTGGGCGCTGAAGTCGTGTCCGCCAAAGTGAGCGGCCGGGAACCCGGCTTGCACCTGCGTCTGCTGATCAGGCACTGGGATCCCCGTCTGCCGGCCCACGCCGTGGCCCTGCAGAACAGCCTGATCGAGCGGATCATGTCGTTCGACCCGCTCGCATCGAACTGGCTGACGGGCATCTCATGGCAGTTCGACCTTGCCGACGAGAGCCTGTGTCCGGCGCTGCCGCCGGCCGACACGTGGGCGAGTCGCGCGACGCCTGTCTCGCCGGCGCCCGTCCGTGCGCAAGAAGGGGCCGCGTCGGTTCAACCGGCCCGGGCGACCTCGAGGCCCGCCGCGCGGCAGGCTCCCGATTCGGACTACCCACCCGACGTGAAAGAGGATCTCGCCCGGCTGCTGGCCGTGCGCGACGCCGAGATGCAGCGCAATGCCCAGCGCGTCGCGGGTGCGTCCGCCGAGCCCGGGCCGCCCACCTACTCCCGCACCCAGCCGATGCCGCTGCAGTGAAAGAAAAGGACCCGCCCCGCGGCCGGGCGATCGCGGCCGATGCTTGCCGACCAGCGCTACCTGGGCGACGCGGTGCTCTGCCGGCAGTCCGCCTCGACCCCGGCCAGGACGCTTGCCACGATGCGGTCGCAGCGCGCGCCGTCGAACGAGAACGCGTCCTCCAGGGCGAAATCCATGTCGCGCGAGAGGCTCTCGCGCAGCTGCGCCCGGGCCCGGAAGAAGCGCGTGCGCACCGTCGCCTCGGGAATCGCCAGGGCCACCGCGACCTCCTCCACCGTCATTTCCTGCACCGCGCGCAATACGAACACGGTGCGGAACAGCTCGGGCAGTTCGTCGATGCGGGCCTCCATCAGCCGCCGCATCTCGGCGCGGCTGGCCGCCAGCTCCGGCTGCGGGTCGCGCTCCATCTCCGTGGCGGATTCGGCTTGCGGGTCTTCGGCCGGCACGCCGGAGTCGAACAGGACCACGTTGGAGGCGCGCCGGCGCACGCGCTTGAACGCTTCGTTCAGCACGATGCGCACCAGCCAGGTGGACAGCTTCGCGTCGTCGCGAAAGCTCCCCAGGGCGCGCCAGGCATTCAGGTAGGCGTCTTGCACCGCGTCCTCCGTTTCCGCGTCGCTCTTGAGGACGCTGCGCGCAGTGCGGAACATGAGCCGGTTATGCCGGCGCATGATCGATTCGAACGCCCGCGCGTTGCCGGCGGCGGCCAGCGCGGCCAGTTCCCTGTCGGGCAGTTCGCCCGACGGCAGGGCGGCATTGAGCGATTGCGGCATGAGCGTTCCCTTTCCCGGCGTTGGATGCCGGCCGCGGCGGCCGCGTTCCCGCGCGGCCGCGCGCTACCCGACATCGACGGTGAAATCGGGGTCGAAGGCCGCGTTCTCGTTGACGCCTTCGCGCGCGTAACCCCTTGGATTGCACACCACCCGCGTGCCGTTTTGCGTGTAGTCGAAACTGTCGTGCGTGTGGCCGTGGATCCACAAGGGCGCACGGGCGCCGTCCAGCAGGCAGGCCGCATCCGAGACGAAGCACGCATTGAGCAGCGAGCCTTCGAAACGGGGATGGATGCTCGCGCGGCTGGGGGCATGGTGGGTGATGACCACGGTGGGTCCGTCGTGCGGCGTGGACAGCGCCCGCCCCAGCCATGCCGCATGGCGGCGGAACAGCGCGGCCGCATCCCGCGGCGTGAACAGGGCGCCCGAGGCGTCGTCCAGCCGGATGCGTGCGAAGTCGCGCATGAAGCGCAGCGCTTCTTGCGTCGCGGCCTCGCGCGGTGGCCCGTCGCCGAACAACATGAAATCCGTCCACAGCGTGGAGCCCAGGAAACGGACAGGGCCGATGAGCACGCTCTCATCGTCCAGCACCCGCACCGGTGTGCCCTCGCACAACCGCTTGAGCTGCGCGGTCGTTCCGGCGATCGTGCCGCCGTAGAACTCATGGTTGCCCGGCACGTAGAGCACGGGCTTGCCCAGGCGCGAGGCCCAGGCGACGGCCTCGGGCGGGCGCGCGATGTCGCC
>JAMPXR010000403.1 GCA_023701085.1 Ramlibacter sp.
CGGCATCGCTTCGAGGCGGTGGTCCACCTGGCCGCGCAAGCCGGCGTGCGCCATTCCATCTCGCACCCGCAGGACTACATCGACAGCAACATGACGGGCTTCCTCAATGTGCTGGAATGCCTGCGTGCGCATCCGGTGCGGCATTGCGTCTATGCCTCCTCCAGCAGCGTCTACGGCGGCAACAGCAAGATGCCCTTCGCCGAGACGGATCGGGTCGACGATCCGGTCAGCCTGTACGCGGTCACCAAGCGCGCCAATGAGCTGATGGCGGGCGTCTATGCCAGGCAGTTCGGGCTGGTGCTGACGGGGCTGCGCTTCTTCACCGTGTACGGTCCCTGGGGCCGTCCGGACATGGCGCCCATCAAGTTCACCAAGGCCATCCTGGCCGGCCAGCCGATCGACGTCTACAACGAAGGCCGCATGCTGCGCGACTTCACCTACGTCGACGACGTGGTCGAGGGCGTGGTCGGCATCCTCGACCGGCCGCCCGCGGCGGTGGCCGGCGGCGCGGCGCATGCCCTCTTCAACATCGGCAACAACAAGCCCGAGCCGCTGCTGCATTTCATCGAGGTGCTGGAGCGCGCGATCGGCCGCAAGGCGCAGCGGCGGCTGCTGCCCATGCAGCCTGGCGATGTCACCGCGACGGCCGCCGACATCGGCCGGCTCGAGCAGGCGATCGGCTGGCGCCCCTCCACCGCCATCGACGTGGGTCTGCCGAACATGGTTCGCTGGTACCTCGACTACTACGGCTCATGAGCGACAGCGCGGTGGCGGGGCGCGCCACGGTGACACCCGCGCTGGCCGGGGGCCTGGGCCTTGCGCTCTGGCTGCTGCTGTGCGTCTTCGTGGTGTCGTTGCCGCTGGTCGAGGCGCCGAAGAACATCGCCGGCGGCCTGTTCCTGATGCTGTGGGGGCTGCACGCCCTGCGCACGCGCGACGCCGGCGGTCCCTGGGACCGCTTCGACACCGCCTTCGCGTTCATGCTCGGCTCGGCCCTTCTGTCGGGATGGGTGGGCGGCGATGCGGGCGACCTGGGCGGCGTGATCCGTTTGCTCGTCGTGGCATGGGTCGCCAAGCGTGTTCCCCTGACGCAGCGCCAGCGGGCCGTCGTGCTGGGGCTGGCCTGCTTCGCCCTGATCGTGGGCATCGTGCTGGGGGCGGTCCCCGTCATCCAGGGACGCCGGCCCTACTTCGAGCTTCCCTCGGTGGGGCAGGTCAACCAATCGGCCTTGTACATCGCCGTGCTCGCCTGCGCTGCCATCGGCTGGACGGTGCAGGGCCAGCGGCCCTTTCGCGGCTGGCTGGCCAGCGCCGCCGCCTCGGCCGCGCTGTTCGCGCTCACCTTGCTGATCACGGGCAGCCGGGCCGCCATCCTGGCCGGCCTTGCGTTCATGGCGACTGCGCTGCCGGCCCTGTTGTGGCAAACCGGCCGCAACCCGAGGACGCGGCGCATCCTGCTGGGCACCTGCGTCTGGCTCGTCGCCGGCACGGCCCTGGTGATGGTGCTGGGCAAGTCGTACCCGGAGCTGTCGGGCAGGAAGCTGCAGGCGGCGCGCTGGGTCAGCGTCGAAAGCGTCGACATACGGTTCAAGCACTGGCGCCTGGCGGTGGACGCATGGCGGCAAAAGCCCCTGCTGGGATTCGGGCCGGATGCGTTCAACGGCCTGACGCCGCAGCAGGTTTGCGCCTGGCGCGAGCAGCGGGGCGAGCCCTGCGACCCGGCCCGCTACGCGGCCGCCACCCATGCCCATAGCCTGTACATCGCGACCCTGGTCGAGCGCGGGCTGGTGGGTATCGCGGCGCTCGCCTTCCTGCTCGCACTCTGGCTGGGCGCCCTCGTCAAGGCCGTGAGGCAGGCGGCATGGTCGCCGTTGTGGGCAGGCAGCGCGGCCGGATTCGCGGTGGTCGCGGTCGGCGGCATCTTCAACACCACGCTGCGCGTCGAGCATGGCTCGCTGGCGCTTCTGCTGCTGGGCATGTGGCTGGCGCAGCGGCGTGAGGAGCCGGGCCAGGCCGGCAGCCACTGCCCGCGAAGTTAGCCGGCGCGCAGTACCTGCCGGAACACCTGTTCCATGGCGTCGCACATCGCCGACAGCGTGCAGTGGGCCAGCGCGAAGGCCCGGGCCTGCCGGCCCAGCGTTTCACGCAGCACCGGGTCATCCATCAGCCGTGCCATCGCCGTGGCCAGCGCGGCGCTGTCCTGCGCGGGCACGATCATCGCCGTCTCGCCGTCGCGCGCGATTTCCCCGATCGCGCCCACGTCGGTGGTGATGCAGGCCAGGCCGCACATCATGGCCTGCATCAGCGCCTGCGGCACGCCTTCGTTCGCATAGGACGGCAGCACGAACAGGTCCATCGCCCGCAGCCAGCGTTCCGGTGCGGGATCGTGGCCCGCGAAGCGAACGACGCCGGACAGGCCCGCTTGCGCGACCTGCTGTTCCAGGGCCTCGCGCTGCGGCCCGTCGCCCACCACCAGCAACTGCACCGGCCGGCCCTGCGCGCGCAGGGCGGCAAACGCCTCGATCAGGAAACGGTGGCCCTTCCAGCTGCGCAAGGTGGCGACGATGCCGATCGTGAACGCGGGGGCCAGTCCCAGCGCGGCGCGCGACGGTGCGGGCTCGGCCGGCGCGAAGCGCGCGGGATCGATGCCGGTGGGCACGGAGCGGATGGGCACGCGCGTGAAGCCGTTCACGTCGACCAGCTCCCGGCGCAGCTTTTCGCCGGTGGTCACCAGCGCCGCGCAGGCACGGTCGTAGAGCCAGGCCGTGGGGCGATTGCGCGGTACCGGCGCTGAAATATGGCGCGTGCGCACCAGCGGCACCGGCTCGCGCCGCAGGCGGTTGGCCAGCGCCACCAGCCAGGCGTCGGTGGAGCTGTGGGCGTTGACCACATCGAAGGCTTCGCGCGCCAGCAGGTCGCGCACGGCCAGCACGCCGCGCACGGACTTGCGCGCGATCGGCAGGTCGTGCACGCGAAAACCGAGCGCGGCCGCTTCGCCGTGGATGCGCGCGGCGGCAGGGGCGGCCAGTTCGAGCTGATGCCCGCGCGCGCGCAAGCCCTGCATTTCGGCCAGGATGCGAAGCTCCTGCCCGCCCCAGCCGGCCGAGGCCTCGGTGTGCAGTATCTTCATGTCGGCTCGGGCGGCCCGCCGGACATCAGCCGCGCGTAAAGGGCCAGGTACTCGGTGCTCATTCGTTCCAGGCTGTAGGGTTCGATGGCGCGCCGGGCGCACGCGCCCAAGGCCTGCGCATGCGCCCGGTCCGTCAGGGCCGACATGGCGCGCGCCAGCGCGGCGTGGTCCAGCGCGTCGATGACATACCCGCCGTCCGCGCCCAGCACCTCGGCGGCGCCGCAGCCGGTGCTGGTGATCACCGGCAGGCCGCAGGCCATGGCTTCGAGCACGGCGTTGGACTGGGGATCGTACAAGGTGGGAAGGACCAGCGCATCGGCGGCGTGATAGTA
>JAMPXR010000404.1 GCA_023701085.1 Ramlibacter sp.
AGGTGCTGGTCATCGCCTCGGCGCTGTCGGTGCAGGACGTGCGCGACCGGCCGATGGACCTGCAGGCGCAGGCGGACCAGCAGCATGCGAAGTTCGACGACGACAAGAGCGAGTTCTCGGGCTACCTCCGCTTGTGGAAATGGCTGCACGAAGCGCGCGGCGGCGAGGGCGGCGCCCACAAGCTGTCGAACCGCCAGTACGAGCAGTTGCTGCGCCAGAATTTCGTCAACCTGCGGCGGGTGAGGGAGTGGCGCGACATCCACAGCCAGCTGCACACCGTGGTCGCCGAGCACAAATGGCGGCTGAACGCCGCGCCCGCCGGCTACGAGGACATCCACAAGTCCATGCTCTCCGGCCTGCTGGGCAACATCGGGTACAAACCCGACGATCCTTCGGCCGGTCCCGGCCAGGCGGAGTACCTGGGCGCCCGCGGCATCAGGTTCTACCCGCACCCGGGCGCGCACCTGCGGAAGAAACCGGGCCGCTGGATCGTCTGCGCCGAGCTGGTGGAGACCACGCGGCTGTTCGGCCGCGGCATTGCCCATATCGATCCGGTGTGGATCGAGCAGGTGGCCGGGCATCTGCTCAAGAAGCAGCTGCTCGATCCGCACTGGGAAAAGAAGGCGGCCGACGTGATGTCGCTGGAACGCGCCACCCTGTATGGGCTGGTGATCTACAGCGGCCGGCGCGTGCCGTTCGCCCGCGTCGACATGCAGGGGGCGCGCGAGATCTTCATCCGGGAAGGGCTGGTGGCCGGGCAGTGGGACACGCGGCTGCCGTTCCTGGCGGCCAACCAGAAGCTCGTCAGGCAGGTGGAGGAACTGGAGCACAAGTCGCGCCGGCAGGACGTGCTGGTGGACGAGGAACTGATCTACGCCTTCTACGACAAGTTCATCCCGGGTGACGTTTACAGCGGCGCCAGCTTCGAGCGCTGGCACCGGGAGGCGAGCCGCTCGGACCCGGCGCTGCTCAAGCTCACGCGCGACGAGTTGATGCGGCACGAAGCGGCGGGGATCACCACCGAGGCGTTTCCCAGGACGATCCGCCTGGGCGGCGTCGACTGCGCCGCGTCCTACCTGCACGAGCCCGGCGATCCGCGCGACGGCCTGACGGTGACCGTGCCGCTGTTCGTGCTGAACCAGGTGAGCGAGGAACGGGCCGAATGGCTGGTGCCGGGGATGCTCAAGGACAAGATCCAGGCCCTTCTCAGGAGCCTGCCGCAAAAGCCACGCTCGCGGTTCGTGCCGCTGCCCGAGTCGGCGGCGCGTCTGGCCGGACACTTGTCGCAGCCCGCCGCCTGGGCGGCCGGGTCGCTGACGGAGTCCTTGCTCAGGCTGGTGCGCGAAGCCACGAGCCTGGACGTCAAGCGCGCGGATTTCAAGCTCGACATGCTGCCGCCCCACCTCTTCATGAACCTGCGGGTGGTGGACGAACATGGCCGGCAACTGTCGAGCGGGCGCAACCTGGGAGCGCTCAAAGCGGAGCTCGGCGCGCTGGCGCGCGGCGCGTTCCAGGCGCTGGCGGGGATGAAGGTTGCGGCACCGCCCGCGGCGGCTGCCGCGGGGCAGGGCGGCGCACCGCCGGCGCCCCTTCAGGCGGGACCCGCGCAAACGGCGGCCGTCGAGCCGATGGAAGCCGCCAGCTACCGCGACTGGACTTTCGGCGAACTCCCCGAGCTGATGGAAATCCGCAAGGGCGGCACCAGCCTGGTCGGCTTCCCGGCGCTGGTCGACGACGGCGATGCCGTCTCCATCGAAGTCTTCGACGAGCCGCAGCTTGCCGCCGCGCGGCATCGCGCCGGCCTGCGGCGCCTGTTCGCGCTGCAGGTGCGGGACGCGCTGAAGTACCTGGAGAAGAACATTCCGGACCTGCAGAAGATGTCGGTCGCATTCATGCCGCTGGGCACGCAGGAAGAATTGAAGGAACAGATCGTCGAGGTGGCGCTCGATCGCGCTTTCCTGCAGCCGCCACTGCCTGCCAACGAAGCGCAGTTCAAGCGCCGGCTCGAGGAAGGCCGGGGCCGCCTCACGCTGATCGCCAACGAAGTGGCGCGGCTGGCGGGTACCGTCCTGGCGGAGTACACGGCCGCCGCGCGCAAGATCAGGGACACCAGGAACCAGTCCGAGGCGACCGGCGACGCCTCGCGGCAGCTGCAGCGGCTGATGGCCAAGCGGTTCCTGGCTGTCACGCCCTGGGCGCAGCTGCAGCATTTCCCGCGCTACCTGAAGGCCATTGCGCTGCGCCTGGACAAACTGCGCACCGACCCGGCGCGCGATGGGGCCCGGCTGGCGGAGCTCGCACCGCAGGAGCAGCGCTACTGGCGCCTCGTCTCGGAACGCAAGGGCGCGGTGGACGACCGCATGCAGGAACTGCGCTGGATGCTGGAGGAACTGCGGGTGAGCTTTTTCGCGCAGGAACTGCGCACGCCCCAGCCCGTGAGCGTCAAGCGCCTGGAAAAGCTGTGGAGCCAGATCAATAGCTGAGCCGGCGCCGCCACGGTTACTTTGGTGTTCGGTGAAAGGCCCGTTTGACAGCCGGGCGCCCCGTGATCTACTGGCGTCTCCCATGGATCGACGCAGTTTCATCGAGTCCTGTGCCGGGGCGGCGGCGTGCATTTCCGCCGGCGCGGCTTCGCCGGCGCTGGCGGGCAATGCCAAGCCCAGGCATTACGCGCCCGCGCGGCTGGTCGACGAACGGGGCGAGCCGGTCAGGTTGTCGAGCCTGAAGGTCAAGGCCAATTACGTTTTCCACTATCCGTTCGAAGCGACGCCCGTCTTCCTGCTGGACCTGGGCAAGCCGGCGCTGCCGCAGTCGCTGAGCACGAAGAGCCGCGATGCCTACGCGTGGCCCGGCGGCGTCGGCGCGCGGCGCAGCGTGGTGGCGTATTCGGCGATCTGCGCGCACCAGCTGGTGTACCCCACGCGCGAGGTGAGCTTCATCAGTTTTCGACCGAAGCGCGCGCGGCGCGGCGTCCAGGACGAACTGATCCATTGCTGCTCCGAACACAGCCAATACGATCCGGCGCGCGGCGCCCAGGTGCTGTCGGGCCCCGCGCCGCAGCCGCTGTGCGCCGTCCTGCTCGCGCACGATGCACAAGCCGACACCCTGACCGCTTACGCGACGCTGGGCGGAGAACTGTTCGACGAGTTCTTCAGGAAGTACGAGATGAAATTGAGCCTGGAAGTCGGGCCCAACGCCAGGAACACGGTGAGCGGCACCGCCATCGTGCGCGAACTGGAAAAGTTTTGTCGCAATCCGATTCAATGCTGAGGGGGAACGGGCCAGGGTCGGTGGCGTCGTGCGCAGCGCACCCTAAGGAAGGTCTGAACAACTCGCAAACCCATGCGGTCTGAGCTCGCAAGTGTTGCGAAGGTTGAAGAAATGCACGTTCCGAGCCTCCTCGAATGAGATTTCGGCGTCGCTTTCGGCCTTCATGCCATCTGCGAACGCATCTGTCCC
>JAMPXR010000405.1 GCA_023701085.1 Ramlibacter sp.
AGCTGATAGCCCTTGCCCAGCGCGTGCTTTTCGCTCCAGGGGTCGAGGTAGGCGAAGATGCGCTCGCGCCGCCAGTCCGACAGCGCGATCATCAGCACGAACGCGATCGTGATGACGGCGGCGATCAGGAAGAACATGCGCGCGTTCACGCCGCCCAGGAACAGGATGCCCATCGCGATCACGGCGATCACCATGAAGGCGCCCATGTCGGGCTCGGCCAGCAGCAACAGCCCCACCACCGCCACGGCGGCGGCCATCGGCAGCACGGCGCGAAAGAACCGCTCCTTCACGTCCATCTTGCGCACCATGTAGTTGGCCGCATACAGCAGGACGGCGAACTTCGCCAGCTCCGAGGGCTGGAAGCTCATGAAGCCCAGCGAAATCCAGCGCCGCGCGCCGTTGACCATCGATCCCACGCCGGGCACCAGCACCAGGATCAACACCGCCAGCGAGGCGATGAAGAGCCACGGCGCCCATCGTTCCCATGTGGCCATGGACACCTGGAACGCCAGCAGCGCCGCTGCCAGCGCGATGGCCAGGAACACGGCATGCCGCACCAGGAAGTAGGTGTGGCTGTAGCGCGCGAACCGGGGGTTGTCGGGCAAGGCGACGGTGGCCGAATACACCATGACCAGGCCGAACGCGAGCAGCGCGACGGTGACCCACAGCAGCGGCTCGTCGACGCTGCGCGCGCGCGCGCCGGACAGGCCGCGCGTGCGGTCGCCCCGGATGCGCACCGGATCGGGCGAGGATGCCCGCCGGCCGCGGCCCAGGCCCGCCATGACGGCCTGCAGGTTCACGATGCCGCGCCCTCCAGCTGCACGCCGGCCTCGTCGGCGATGCCCGTCACCGACGCGCGGAACGCCTCGGCGCGGTGCGCGTAGTCGCGGAACATGTCCCAGCTGGCGCAGGCCGGCGACATCAGCACGGCGTCGCCCGGGGCGGCCCTGCGGGTCGCCAGCGTCACGGCCTCCTGCATCGACGCCGCGTCCAGCAGGGGCACGCCGGCCGGCTCGAGCACGGCCCGGATGCGCGGCGCGTCGCGGCCGATCAGCACGACCGCGCGCGCGTGGCGCGCCACCGGTTCGGCCAGCGGCGAGAAGTCCTGGCCCTTGCCGTCCCCGCCCAGAATGACGACCAGCTTGCGTTCGGCGCCCAGTCCCTGCAGGGCGGCCACCGTCGCGCCGACATTGGTCCCCTTGCTGTCGTCGAAATACTCGACCTGGTTGACGATGCCCACCGGCTCGACGCGGTGCGGCTCGCCGCGGTATTCGCGCAGGCCATAGAGCATGGGCCCGAGCGGGCAGCCGGCCGCGCCGGCCAGCGCCAGGGCCGCCAGCGCGTTCACGGCGTTGTGGCGGCCGCGGATGCGCAGGGCATCGGCCGGCATCAGCCGCTGGATGAAGAGCTCCTCTTCGGCGCCGGCCGCTGCGCCGGCGGGCCCGCCCGCCCGCATCGACCGCGGCTTGCGCCTTTGCGTCTCGTCAGCTTCGATCGCGCGCACCAGCCAGGCCATGCCATTGACCACTTCGATGCCGAAATCGCCCGGCCGCTGCGGCGCGTCGCCGCCGAACGCCAGCCAGGGGCGCTGTTCCATCCTGCCGCCCTTGACGCGCACCGGCTGCGGCACCATCCGCATCACCAGCGGGTCCTCGCGATTGAGGATCATGAACGCGTTCCTGCCGAAGATGCGAGCCTTGGCGGCGGCGTAGGCCTGCATATCGCCATGCCAGTCCAGGTGGTCCTGGGTGATGTTCAGCACCGCCGCCGCGGTCGGCTCGAAATCGCCCGGCGTATCCAGCTGGAAACTGGACAGCTCGATCACCCACACCTGCGGCAGCACGCCCGAGGCCATTCTCTCGGTGAGCGTGTCCAGCAGGGTCGGGCCGATGTTGCCGGCCACCGCCACCGTGCGGCCCGAGCGCTCGACCAACTGGCCCGCGAGCGCCGTGACGGTGGTCTTGCCGTTGGTGCCGGTCACCGCGAGCACGGCGGGGGTGTAGCCCTGGCGATCGCGCAAGTGCGCCAGCGCGTGCGCGAACAGGCTCAGCTCGCCGCCAACCACTATGCCGCGATCGCGCGCCGCCGCCGTGACGTCCGCCACCTGCGCCGGCGAAAGGCCCGGGCTGCGAAACACCGCCTGCACCCCGCCCTCGACCAGCCCGGCGGAAAGCGGCCCGCTGGCAAAGCCCGCCTCGGGCAGCTGCTCGCGCAGGGTTGCGAGCTGCGGCGGATCGGCGCGCGTATCCGCCACCGTCACCCGCGCCCCGCGGCGCACACACCAGCGCGCCATCGCCAGCCCCGAGGCACCCAGGCCGAGGATGAGAACATGCCGGTCTTGCAGATCCATCACCGGTTCACCTCAGCTTCAGGGTGGTCAGGCCGAGCAGGCACAGCAGCATGGTGATGATCCAGAAACGCACCACCACCTGCGTTTCCGTCCATCCGCTCTTTTCGAAATGGTGGTGCAGCGGCGCCATCTTCAGGATGCGCCGGCCCTCGCCGTATTTCTTCTTGGTGTACTTGAAGTACATCACCTGCGCCATGACCGACACCGCCTCGACCACGAAGATGCCGCCCATGATGGCCAGCACGATCTCCTGGCGCACGATGACGGCGATGGTGCCCAGCGCGGCGCCCAGCGCCAGGGCGCCGACGTCGCCCATGAACACCTCCGCCGGGTAGGCGTTGAACCACAGGAACGCCAGCCCCGCGCCGGCCATCGCCGCGCAGAAGATCAGCAGTTCGCCGGAGCCCGGAATGTGCGGAATGAGCAGGTACTTCGAATAGACGGCGCTGCCCGTCACATAGGCGAAGATGCCCAGCGTCGAGCCCACCATCACGACCGGCATGATGGCCAGTCCGTCCAGGCCGTCCGTGAGGTTGACGGCATTGCTGGCGCCCACGATCACCAGGTAGGTGAGGATGACGAAGCCGAAGACGCCCAGCGGGTAGCTCACTTCCTTGATGAAAGGCAGCAGCAGCCCCGCCTTGGGCGGCAGGTCCACGTCGAAGCCGGACCTCACCCAGGTGTAGAACAGCTGCAGTACCCGCCAGTTGGAACTCTCGGAGATGCTGAACACGAGGTACAGCGCCGCCAGCAGGCCGATCACGGACTGCCAGAGGTATTTCTCGCGCGAGCGCATGCCCTCGGGGTCCTTGCGCACCACCTTGCGCCAGTCGTCGACCCAGCCGATCGCGCCAAAGCCCAGCGTGACGGCCAGCACGATCCACACGAACCGGTTGGTGACGTCGAACCACAGCACGGTGGACACCGCGATGGCCAGCAGGATGAGCACGCCGCCCATGGTGGGCGTGCCGCTCTTGGCCAGATGCGTTTCCATGCCATAGCCGCGCACCGGCTGGCCGATCTTGAGGTGGCCCAGGCGCCGGATCACCCAGGGGCCGGCGATCAGGCCGATCAGCAGCGCGGTCATCGCGGCCATGACGGCGCGGA
>JAMPXR010000406.1 GCA_023701085.1 Ramlibacter sp.
ACCGTGCTGTTCATCTTCGTGTCGCCCTTTCTCGGGTTCCTGCTCGGCTCGCTGATGATGGTGCTGGTGTCGCGGGTATTCCGGCGCGCCACGCCGTCGCGGGTGGACCGCTGGTTCCGGCGGGCGCAGCTCGCCTCGGCCGGTGCCTACAGCCTGGGCCACGGCGGCAATGACGCGCAAAAAACCATCGGCATCATCTGGATGCTGCTGATCGCGACGGGCTACGTCGCGGGCGGCGCGAAGACCCCGCCGATGTGGGTCGTGATCGTCTGTTATCTGGCGATCGGCCTGGGCACCATGTTCGGCGGATGGCGCATCGTCAAGACGATGGGGCAGAAGATCACGAAGCTGCGGCCCGTCGGCGGATTCTGCGCGGAGACCGGCGGCGCCATGACCCTGTTCATGGCCACGGCGCTGGGCATCCCGGTTTCCACCACCCACACCATCACCGGCGCCATCGTGGGCGTGGGATCGACCCAGCGGGCCAGCGCCGTGCGCTGGGGCGTGGCCGGCAACATCGTGTGGGCCTGGATCTTCACCATTCCGGCCAGCGCCTTCGTCGCCGCGGTGGCTTACTGGGTGAGCCTGCAGATCTTCTGAGGGCCTACTGGCTGATCTTGCGGCCTTCTTCCACCTGATACTCGAAGTAGCGCTGGAAGCTGAAGGCGATGCTGGCCATCAGCACGGTGGCGCCTATGAGCAGCGACAACACCACCGCGCCGATGGTCAGCCAGTTGGTCGCGCCGGCCGCGGCTTCCTCGGGGAACGGACGGTTGAACCTGGCATTCCACCGCTCGCGCGTCATCAGCCCGTAGACGATGGCGGTGAGGGCGCAGCCCGCGATGGTGAATCCCAGCAGCGGCACCAGCACCCAGCTCCAGTGGTCGTCCACTCCGTAGCGCTGGATGCGCTCGAGGCCGTACAGTCCCAGGGCGGTCGGCACCGGCAGGGCCCAGCCGAGCAGGTCGCCCGCCCCGTGCAGGTAGAAGCGGTGCAGGCCCAGGGGTCCACCGACGAACGCGAGCCAGGCGGCGAGCGTCTTGTTCTTCATGCGGCGGCGCGTTCGGGCGCGGTGGTGTCGCCCTCGCCCAGGGTCTTTTCCATCAGCACGATGTCCAGCCACCTTCCGAACTTCCAGCCGCAGGACTTCAGGACGCCCACGTTCGAAAAGCCCAGCGACTGGTGCACGCCGATCGAGGCGGCATTGTCCGAATCGCCGATCACGGCGATCAGCTTGCGGATGCCGCCGGCCTGCGCCTGCCGTGCCAGCTCGGCCAGCAATTGGCGCCCCAGGCCCTTGCCGCCCGCGTCCGGGTGCAGGTAGATCGAGTCCTCGGCCGAGAAGCGATAGGCGGGCCGCGGCTTGAACCATTGGCAGTAGGCGAAACCGAGCAGTCGCCCGCCGTCCTGCGCGACCAGGTAGGGCAGGCCCTTGGCCAGCACGTCGGCACGGCGCGCGGCCATCTCGTCCTGCGTGGGCGGCGTGGTTTCGAAGGTGCCCGTGCCGGCCAGCACGTGGTGGGCGTAGATGGCGGTGATCGCCGGGATGTCCTGGTCGGTGCTGGCTCGGATGGTGCTCATAAGGATCGAGCCTGAACAGGCTCTGCGGGTTATAATAATCGGCTTTTTCAGCGTGTCGCTGGCCGGGTGGCCATCAGCGCGTGTCTCAACGCTGGAATCAATACCGGGGACAATTTCCCCCCACCCAAGGATAAGACATGGTCGTGATCCGACTCTCCCGCGGCGGCGCGAAGGCCCGCCCGTTCTTCAACATCGTCGTGGCGGACAAGCGCACGCGGCGCGACGGCCGCTTCATCGAGCGCATCGGTTTCTACAACCCCATCGCCAAGGACAACGAGGAAGGCATCCGCATCGCGCAGGACCGCCTGACCTACTGGCGCGGCGTCGGCGCCCAGGCGTCCCCGACCGTGGAGCGCCTGCTCAAGCAGGCTGCCGCCAAGGCAGCCTGATTCGCGTGCTGTCCGGCCTGGAGCCCGCCGAGCTTCCGGCGGATGCCGTCGAAGTCGGACGCATCGCCGACGCCTGGGGCGTCCAGGGCTGGTTCAAGGTTCTGCCCCACAGCGCTTCGCCCGAAGCGCTTTTTTCTTCCAAACGCTGGTACCTGCTGCCTTCGGGCAAGGGCGCGAAAGCCTTCTCCGGCCCGGCGCTGCTGCGCGTGCGCCAGGCCCGGGAGCATTCGGATGCCATCGTGGCCAGCGCGCACGACATCGACGACCGCGGCGCGGCCGAAGCGCTCAAGGGCGCCCGCATCTTCGTCGCGCGTTCCAGCTTCCCGACCGCGGCCGACGGCGAGTACTACTGGGTCGACCTGATCGGGCTGGACGTCGTCAACCGCGAAGGCGTGCCGCTGGGCCGCGTGCGCGACCTGCTCGCGACCGGGCCGCAGACGGTGCTGGTCGTCGAGTACGCCGAGCACGGCAAGACGCAGGAGCGGATGATCCCGTTCGTCTCGGTCTATGTCGACGACGTGGACGTGCCGGCCAAGCGGATCACGGTGGACTGGCAGGCCGATTACTAGCATTAATCAGTCGGGGTCAGAGCACAATTTCGAGGAGGTTTAAGGCCTGCGCAAGCGCAGCTGTGCGAAATTGTGATCCGACCCCGAGGTTTTAAGATTCGCGCCATGCGCTTCGACGTCATCACGCTGTTTCCCGAGCTGTTCGAGCCCTTCCTGGCCAGCGGCGTGACCCGGCGCGCTTTCCAGTCGAAGCAGGTCGACGTCCACCTGTGGAATCCGCGCGATTTCGCCGAGGGCAACTACCATCGCGTGGACGACCGGCCGTTCGGCGGCGGGCCGGGCATGGTCATGATGGCCGAGCCCCTGGCGCAATGCCTGGCGGCCATCCGGGGCGAGCGCGGCGATGGCGCGCCGGTGCTGCTGTTTTCACCGGTCGGCGCAAGGCTGGACCACGCGGGCGTCGAACAATGGGCGGCCGGCAGCGGCGCCATCCTGGTGTGCGGGCGCTACGAGGGCGTGGACCAGCGCTTCATCGACCGCCATGTCCAGGTGCAGGTCAGCCTGGGCGATTTCGTGCTCTCGGGTGGCGAGATCGCCGCGATGGCCCTGCTCGACGCGGTGGCGCGCTTGCAGCCGGGCGTGCTGGGCGACGAGGACAGCCACCAGTTCGACAGCTTCAATCCCGCCCTGGACGGGCTGCTGGACTGCCCGCACTACACCCGGCCGGAGGAATGGGAAGGCCGCAAGGCGCCGCCCGAACTGCTTTCCGGCCACCATGCCCAGATCGAGCGCTGGCGGCGCGACCGGCGCCTGGAGGCGACGGCCCGGCTGCGGCCCGACCTGGTCGCGGCCGCGCGGGCAGCGGGGCGGCTGTCCGCGGCGGACGAAGCCGTCCTGGCAAAGCTTGCCCCGGGCAGCTCCTAAGTTGTTTATAATCAAAAGCTTTTCGATCCTCTACCCGGCCGCCCGA
>JAMPXR010000407.1 GCA_023701085.1 Ramlibacter sp.
CGTAAAAGCCACGCGCTTCGTCGGCCATGCCGGCGATCGGACAGCTTTGCGTGCTGGCCATCAGCTTGAAGCCCGGCGGCAGCTCGGTGACCTTGTCGCCGTGGCTCATCCACACGTCCAGCATGCCGTGGCCCTCGGGGGTCGTGAAATCCACGATGTCCCGCAACAGCCGCGTGTGCCCGCGCGCGCGCACGCTGGCGAACCCGAACTCCCGCTTGTGGCCGCCTTCCACCCGGCCTCCGAGCTGGTGCGCCATCGTCTGCATGCCGTAGCAGATTCCCAGCACGGGAACGCCCGACTCGAACACGGCTTGCGGTGCCTTGTCGGTGGATTCCTCGTACACGCTGGCATGGCTGCCCGAGAGAATGACGCCCTTGAGCCGGCCGTCGGCCGCGTAGCCGCGCACCCATTCATCGCTGACGTCGCAGGGATGGACCTCGCAGAACACATGCGCTTCGCGCACGCGCCGCGCGATCAGCTGGGTGACCTGCGAGCCGAAATCGAGGATGAGGATCTTGTCGTGTTGCATGAATGTCGGTTCAGAGTGCGGCGATGTCGGCCAGGGTCACGCCACAAGCCGCTGCGGCGTCCGCCAGGTTTCGATCGAAGTCGGCGGCGGCGGATCACTCCGCCCGGTAGTTCGGCGCTTCCTTGGTGATCTGCACGTCATGCACGTGGCTCTCACGAATGCCGGCCGCCGTGATCTCGACGAACTCGGCCTTGTTCTTCATTTCTTCGATGGTCGCGCAACCGCAGTAGCCCATGCTGGCCCGCACGCCGCCGGCCATCTGGTAGACGATGCCGACCAGCGAGCCCTTGTAGGGGACCCGGCCCTCGATGCCTTCGGGTACCAGTTTGTCGGCATTCGGGTTGCCGGTGGTCGCTTCCTGGAAGTACCGGTCCGCGCTGCCCTGCTCCATGGCCCCGATCGAGCCCATGCCGCGATAGCTCTTGTAACTGCGCCCCTGGTACAGGACGATCTCGCCCGGCGCCTCCTCCGTGCCCGCGAACATTCCACCCATCATCACGCTGCTCGCCCCCGCGGCGATGGCCTTGGAGATGTCGCCCGAATACCGGATGCCGCCATCGGCGATCAGCGGCACGCCGCTGCCTTGCAGGGCGGTGGCCACGTTGTCGATCGCGGTGACCTGCGGCACGCCCACACCCGCGACGATGCGCGTGGTGCAGATCGATCCCGGGCCGATGCCCACCTTCACCCCGTCGGCGCCGGCTTCCACCAGAGCGCGCGCCGCCGACCCGGTGGCAATGTTGCCGCCGATCACATCCACCTGCGGATAGTTGCGCTTGACCCAGCGCACGCGCTCGATGACGCCGTGGCTGTGCCCGTGCGCCGTGTCCACCACGATGGCGTCCACGCCCGCCTTGACCAGCGCTTCGACCCGCTCCTCGGTGCCCGCCCCCACACCCACCGCCGCACCGACGCGCAGCCGGCCCGAGGCGTCCCGCGCCGCATTCGGGAAGCTGGTCTGCTTGGTGATGTCCTTGACGGTGATCAGCCCCTTGAGCTCGAAGGCGTCGTTGACCACCAGCAGCCGCTCCAGCTTGTACTTGTTCAGCAAGGCCTTCGCTTCCTCCGGGCTGGTGCCTTCCTTGACCGTGACGAGTTTTTCGCGCGGCGTCATGATCGTGGTCACCGGCACGTCGTAGCGCTCCTCGAAGCGCAGGTCGCGGCCGGTGACGATGCCCACCACCTTGCCGGCATCCAGCACCGGGAATCCCGAAATGCCCAGCTGTTCCTGCATGGAGATCACCTGCCGCACCGTGTGCTCGGGCGTGATGACCACCGGGTCGCGCAGCACGCCGGATTCGTAGCGCTTGACGCGCGCGACTTCGGCCGCCTGCTGCTTGGGCGTGAGGTTCTTGTGCACGATGCCCATGCCACCTTCCTGAGCGATGGCGATGGCCAGCCGCGCTTCGGTCACGGTGTCCATCGCGGCGGACACCAGCGGCAGGTTCAGGGTGATGTTTCGGGAGAGGTGGGTCGCCAGGGAGGTGTCCTTGGGCAGGACCTGGGAGAACGCCGGCACCAGCAACACGTCGTCGAAGGTGAGCGCTTTTCCTAAAAGGCGCATGTCAAAGCTCCAAAAAAAAGATTGTACTCGTGGCCCTTGCGGCGTCCGCCCGCGCGGCACGAAGGCGGCCGACGTCCATTGCGCGCAACACTTGCCCCGGCGGCGACGCTGCCGCGCCGCCGGCTGGCGCTACACTGGGCAGATGAAATCTCTTCGCGTCGCGCTGCTGGGACTGGCCTGCACGCTGCCAGCGGTCTCGATGGCCCAATGGCATTGGATCGACAAGGACGGCCGCAGGGTGTTCAGCGACCAATCGCCGCCGGCCGACATCCCTGCCAAGAACATCATCAAGCAGCCCGGCGCCCGCAGCCCCGCGGTTGCCGATCCCATGGCCACTGCTGCCACCCAGCCGGCCAAGCCGGGGCCCGCCGCTCCCAAACTCAGCGGAACGGACAAGGCACTGGAAGAAAAGAAGAAGCAGGGCGATGCCGCGCAGGCCGCGAAGAAGAAGGCCGACGAGGAACAAGCCGCCCAGGCCCGCGCGGACAATTGCGAACGCAGCAAACGCGACAAGGCCGCCTTCGATTCCGGCGTCAGGATCGCACGCGTCAACGCCAAGGGCGAACGCGAGTATCTCGACGATGCCGCCCGGGCCACGGAAACGAAGCGCCTGCAGGGCATCATCGCGAGCGACTGCAAGCCCGCGGGCGCTCAGTAGCCTGGGCTTCGAGCCCTCATTTCCCGTCCTTCGCGAACAGGCCGGCGGCGCGCACGCCCTGCCGACGGAAGCGTTCGCGGCGCGCCAGCTTCGGGTCCACCGTGAGGGGCCGGTAGATCTCGATCCGATCGCCGTCGCCAAGCGCTTGCCCCAGGCTGGCCGCATGGCCCCAGATGCCCAGGTCGGCACTGCCGAGGTCCAGATCGGGGAACTCCTTCTGCACCCCACATGCCTGAAGTGCCTGCCCCACCGTGGCGCCGGCCGCCAGCACCAGCGGCCATTCGCGCACCCGGCGCGGCGCCGGCGAATACAGCACAACCACGCGCACAGGCGCCGCAGGCGCTTCGGGGTGGACCTTCATGTCACCCGTCCGAGCCATAGATCTGCTCGGCGCGTTTGACGAAGGCCTCGACCATGCTGCTGGCGATCTTGTCGAACACCGGCCCCACCAGCGCCCCCAGCGCGGCGCTTTCGAAGCCATAGTGAAGTTCCAGCTCCACCTTGCAGGCGCGTTGCTCTGGGGTCCCCAGCGGCGCGAACTTCCACTGGCCGTCGAGCCTGGAAAATGGACCCGAAACCAGTTGCATGGACACCTGGCGCCCCGGGATATGCTCGTTGTGCGTCCTGAAGGTCTGGTGGATGCCGCCGAATGCGATCCCGATCTCGGCCTTGATGCCCTCGCCCTCGGGCACCACCGA
>JAMPXR010000408.1 GCA_023701085.1 Ramlibacter sp.
AAGACCTCGATGCGCTCGAGCGCGCAAGCAGTTGCTTCGCGGGCTCGCTGCACGCCGGGGTTGAAGCGCTCGCTGTGCCCTATGGCCAGCAGGGCCCCGTGGCGCGCGGCCGATGCGACGAGCCGTTCACCGTCGGCCAACTCGATTGCGATCGGCTTCTCGACGAGACAGTGGATGCCGGCATCGAGCAGCGGCAAGGCGCTTGAAACATGACGCGCCGCAGGCGTCGCGATGACGGCCGCATCGACCCGCCCGACGAGTTCGGCGGTGTCGCGAAAAAACGCAATCCCCTGTTCCTGCGCCCACAGGGCGGCCTGAGAATCCGTGTCCACCACGGCCGTGATGTCCGCGCCCGAAAAGCGCCGCCAGGTCCGCCAATGCCGGTGGCCCATCTTCCCTAGCCCGACAATTGCCAAGTGCAGTTTCGCTTCTGGGCTTCTTTCGGAAATCGGCGCAACCATCGATCTTGTTCGCGCCTTATGCTTTGGCCTCGCGGTCGCGCGACCGGACGCGGGCCGGGTTCCCGAAAACGGTCGCACCCGGCGGCACATCGCTGGTCACCACACTGCCGGCGCCCACGACCGCGCCCTCACCGATGGTGACCCCGGGGAGGATCACGCTGCCGCCACCGACTTTCGCGCCCCGGCAAATCTTCGGATAACTCATGCCACCGCCCGTCAGCTTGTCGTTGAGGGTCGTGACATGGGGCCCGATAAAGACATCATCTTCGATCACCACGCCCCGGGTGATGTGGCAGGCGGTCTGGATCGAGACGCGGTCACCGATGCGGCAATCGCAGATATTGCAGTGGGAGCCGATGGTGCAGCCGGTGCCGATGACAGCACCTGTTTGGATAAGAGTGAGCGAACCGACCCGTGTGCCCGGGCCGATCCTGACGTCATCCTGCACTTCGGTGAGGGCGGGGTTGTAAAAACGGACGCCCGGAAATCTCTGTTCGAATGGTTCCACGACTGTTCTTTTCATCCAATCAGAATCGGCCTCGGCATCGAGCCGGGCACCGACATCGTCGCTTATTTCGCGCCATGACTCGGCGGCGATCTGGCGTCCAGTATAAAGCGCCGACTCATCGGGCGGCAGGAGGATGTCCGGAACAGTCCGTTCGCTCTTCCCCGGCCCTGCGGATTCCTTCCATATCCGGCAAACAGCAGGCCGACCATCAGCATCACCACCAGTCCAGGCGCGGGTGCGAGAACGTGGTAGCGTTCATGGCGCTGGCCGCCTTGCCGGCTGCCGTAAAACGCGGGGCCGCGCTGCAGGTACAGGCGCGATATGCCGTCGGGTCCGCGAAGGATGCCGCCGGGCGGGACCTTTCCTTCGGGGGTTTGCGCCATCCTGCCGGTAAGCAAGCCCGCTGCGACGGCGACGATCAAGGCGAACGCCACCATGGTTTCCACGGCCGGTTGCCGGCGCTGGACTGGCTCGCGCGGGCGTTCGGCCGTGGAATAGTAGAGCAGTACGCCCGCCGCCGCCGCCACGAGATTGGTCAGGAAATCGTTGAAATCGAGATAGTCGCTGTAGCGGGTGGTGATCCACAGGTATTGCAGCAGTTCGTCACCCATGCCGGCCAGCGTCGTCCAGAACAGGACGCGGCCTACGTACCAGCGTGTGCGCTGCGGGTCCATGGCGCGCGCCAGCAGCCAGGCGAGCAGTGCGTACTGAGGGTAATGGGCATATTCGTTGAACGAGAAGGTGAGATAGCGGTCGATCAAGGCGACCGCCGCCAGCCAGAACAGCCAGGCCGCCATGGTGAGCCGCGGACGGGGGCTTCTGCGAGCAGCCACCACCACCCACAGGAACAAACCCGCTGCCGCGGCTGCCACGAGATGGGGCACGAAGTCGGCATAGGCGATGCGACCCAGCAGGGAATCGCGCGGGCGGACCAGCCAGAGCGAAAACCGCAAGTGCAGCAGGCAGCCGCTCACGTAATAGGCGATCGCCAGTGCCCACCAGGTCGAAGTGGAAGAAAGCAATACCGCGGCAGGCTTGCGCATCGTCAAGGGCGCTTTCACGGCGAATTTCCCGGTGCCGCCGTCGCCGTCGACCGATGGATGGGAAACGGCAGCGGCCATTCACCGTCGAGTCCCGCACCTGCCTGGCTGCGCGCATCGGGGTCCGGCCCTGTCCTCCGGGACCTCCAATCGGTGTCGTTGTGGGCGAAAGCGCAGGGCACCGGGTATCTGTCGCGGCCGCCAAGATCCAAGAACAGACCCAGGTTCAGGAACTCCTCGCGCAAGGTGCTGGGCTCGCCGATGCGCGCCGTGCCCAGCGCGCGGCAGGCCGTGTCGGCGACCTCATAGCGGTCCTCGCCCGCGGTATCGACAAAAACAGCGGTGCTGTTGTCGTGGGCGGCGCCCAGGCTCAGGTTGCCGACCTCGTAATGATCGTTGCCGCCTTCGTCGAGAAAAATGCCGACCGAGAAATCATGCGCCGCGCCGAGCGAGATCGAGTGACTGGATCGGTAGCGGTCGTCGCCGCTTCCACGTTTGAGCAGGATGCCGGCTCCCTGGTGGGCCGACGCGCCCATCGCGTACCAGGCCGCGTCGAATCGGTCGTTCCCGCCGTCGTCCAAGAGCAGGCCCAGTCCCTGGAAATAGCCCGAGCCCTGCGCGAACACCTGGGCCTCGTAGCGGTCGTTTCCCCGCAGGTCCAGCAGGATGCCGATGCCCCCAGCCACCGGGCGTCCATCCGCTTGCCCCCGAATGCCGCGCCCCGCACCTTGCCCCATGGAGGTGTTGCGCTCTGGCAGCTGGGGGGAAGGCCGGACCAGGGGCGTGTCGTTCAGGGTGTAACTGTCGTTGCCCGCGGGATCCAGCAACACGGCCACGGCTTGCGGCCCGGCCGAAGCCTGCGCATGGGTTTGCGCCGTGAACCGGTCATTGCCCGTTGCGCTGAGCAACAGGGCCAGTCCGCCGACGGCATGAGCCTGCGAGTGACTGCCGGCGATGAAGTCGTTGTTGCCGCCGCCGTCCACGAGCAGCGCCGCCCCGAACAGCGCTGACGCCTGCGCCTGCTGGGTGCCTCGATAGGCGTCGTTGCCCTCGGTGTCCCAGAGGATTCCGTAGCCCAATGCCGCGTTCGACGCATCGGCGCCCGCGACGCTTGTCTCGTAGCGGTCGTTCCCGCCGTGGTCGAGGAGCAGGCTGATGCGATGGCCGTCGCCACGGCCGAGGAATTCGTAGCGGTCGTTTCCTCCCACGTCGAGCACCAGGAGCGCGTCGCCGATCCGGTGATGGTTGTCGCGCCCCGTGGTGTCCACCACGATCCGGCCCATCGGGGTATCGAGCGTCCAGGCGACCATCGGCAACGCAGGCGCCGTGCTCACGAACTGCTGCAATCGTTCAATGGCCGCGACCAGTTCCAGCATGCCGGCCAGCAATGCCTCGCGTTCCAGGAGCTCCAGCATCTCACGGTAGTCGGGTTCCCGCGA
>JAMPXR010000409.1 GCA_023701085.1 Ramlibacter sp.
GAACGTGGTCAACAACCAGTGGGCGATCTCGACCTTCCAGGCCATCGCCGGGGGTGAGGCGACCACCTTCGCGGCGCGCGGCGTGGGCTGCGGCATCGCCTCGCTGCGCGTGGACGGCAACGACTTCCTGGCGGTCTATGCCGCCTCGCGCTGGGCGGCCGAGCGCGCGCGCAGCAACCTGGGTCCCACGCTGATCGAATGGGTCACCTACCGGGCCGGCGCGCACTCCACTTCGGACGATCCGGCCCGCTACCGACCGGCGGACGACTGGAGCCATTTCCCGCTGGGCGACCCGATCGCGCGGCTGAAGCAGCACCTGGTGGGGCTGGGCGCCTGGTCCGACGAAGAGCACGAGGCCACGCGCAAGGAGCTGGACGCCGAGGTGGCCGCGGCGCTGAAGGAGGCCGAACGCTACGGCTCGCTGGCCGCTGGCCATGTGGCCGGCGCGGCGTCCATGTTCGAGGATGTCTACAAGGACATGCCCGAACACCTGAAGCGCCAGCGCGACGAACTGCTGGGGAGCGCATCGTGAACGCGCCCGAGCAGGCCAAGGTCGCGGCGGCCGGCGCCACCGCGCGCATGACGATGATCCAGGCGCTGCGCTCCGCCATGGACGTGATGCTCGCGCGCGATGCCAATGTGGTCATCTACGGCCAGGACGTGGGCTATTTCGGGGGCGTGTTCCGCTGCACCGAAGGCTTGCAGGCCAAGTACGGGCGCTCGCGCGTGTTCGATGCGCCGATTTCGGAGGGCGGCATCGTGGGCTCGGCGATCGGCATGGCGGCCTACGGCCTGCGCCCGGTGGTCGAGGTGCAGTTCGCCGACTACTTCTACCCGGCCTCGGACCAGATCGTGTCCGAAGCCGCGCGCATGCGGCACCGCTCCGCGGGCGACTTCACCGCGCCCATCACCATCCGCATGCCCTGCGGCGGCGGCATCTACGGCGGGCAGACGCACAGCCAGAGCCCCGAGGCCCTATTCACGCATGTGTGCGGCCTGCGCACGGTGATGCCGAGCAATCCCTACGACGCCAAGGGCCTGCTGATCTCGTGCATCGAGAACGACGACCCGGTGATCTTCCTGGAGCCCAAGCGCCTGTACAACGGGCCGTTCGACGGCCATCCCGACCGGCCGCTGGTGCCCTGGTCGGCGCATCCCCTGGGCGAGGTGCCCGAGGGCTACTACACCGTTCCCCTGGAATCGGCGTCGGTGTTCCGCCCCGGCAGCCAGCTGACGGTGATCACCTACGGCGCCATGGTGTTCGTGTCGGAGGCGGCCGCGCGCGAAGCCGGCCTGGACGCCGAGATCATCGACCTGCGCAGCCTGTGGCCGCTGGACCTGCGCACCATGGTCGAGTCGGTGAAGAAGACCGGACGCTGCGTCATCGTGCACGAGGCCACGCGCACCAGCGGCTTCGGCGCGGAGCTGGCGGCGCTGGTGCAGGAGCACTGCTTCTACCACCTGGAAGCCCCGATCGAGCGCGTGGCCGGCTGGGACACGCCTTATCCGCATGCACAGGAATGGGCGTACTTCCCGGGCCCCGATCGGGTCGCGGCGGCAATGAAGCGTGTCATGGAAGACTGAAGCAATGGGAGTTCATGTCATCAAGATCCCCGACATCGGCGAAGGCATCGCCGAGGTTGAACTGGTTGCGTGGCACGTCAAGCCCGGCGACGCCGTGGTCGAGGACCAGGGCCTGGCCGACGTGATGACGGACAAGGCCACGGTGGAGATTCCCTCTCCGGTCTCGGGCAAGGTGCTGGCACTGGGCGGCGAGATCGGCAAGCTGATGCCCGTCGGGTCGGAGTTGATCCGTCTCGAGGTGGAAGGCGCGGCGCCCGCGAGGCGGCCCGAAGCTGCGGCGCCGGCGCCGGCCGCTGAACCCGCGCCGCCGCCGCCGGTGGCCCCTCGTGCGGCGATTCCACCGCCGCCGCAGGCGGCCGCACCGGTCCAGCCCGCGGCCGTCACTGCGGCGCCTGTCCTGCCGCGCTCCCCGGACGACAAGCCCATCGCGTCCCCTTCGGTGCGCCGCCGCGCCTGGGAGCTGGGCATCGACCTGAGGAATGTGCGGGCCAGGGGACCGGCCGGGCGGATCATGCACGCCGACCTGGACGCCCACGTCGCGGGGGGTGCGGCGGCGGCGCGGCCGGCATCGACGCGCACGGCCTTGGGCGGGCGCCGCGAGGACGAAGAGAAGATCCCGGTGATCGGCCTGCGCCGCAAGATCGCGCAGAAGATGCAGGAAGCCAAGCGCCACATTCCGCATTTCGCTTACGTGGAAGAGGTGGACGTCACGGAGCTGGAGGCGCTGCGGGCCCGCTTGAACGCGAAGCTGCAGGGCCAGCGGCCGCGCCTGACCGTGTTGCCCTTCCTCATGCGGGCCGTGGCGTCGGCGGTGCGCGAGTTTCCGCAGATGAATGCGCATTTCGACGACAGTGCCGGCGTGGTGACGCGCTATGGCGCGGTGCACATGGGCATTGCCACGCAGACCAGCGCCGGCCTGATGGTGCCGGTGGTGCGGCAGGCGCAGTCGCTGGACCTGTGGGACAGCGCGGCCGAAATCGCGCGCGTGGCCGAGGCGGCGCGCAAGGGCAGGGCGACGCGCGATGAGCTGACCGGATCGACCATCACCATCAGCAGCCTGGGCGCGCTGGGCGGCATCGTGTCCACGCCCATCATCAACGCGCCCGAGGTGGCGATCATCGGCGTGAACCGCATCGCGCTGCGACCCATGATGGTGGGCGGGGCGGTGGTGCCGCGCCAGATGATGAACCTGTCTTCTTCCTTCGATCACCGCGTCGTGGACGGCCAGCATGCGGCCGAGTTCGTCCAGGCCCTGCGCGGCCTGCTGGAGTCGCCGGCCACGCTGTTCATCGAGTAGGCGGGCTGGCGAACGCGCGGCTGAGGAAGCGCGATCCGGCCAGTCCGAAGCGCCAGGGCACGTCCAGGGCCTTGCTGATCCCGATGCGGGGGCCGGTCAGGATTTCACCCCGGACGGAAGGGGCCAGCACCTCGAACGGCGGGCGGTCCAGCCGCGCGCCGTTGAGGTCATGGGTGATGCCCAGCGCTTGGCCGACCCGGCCGGGGCCGGAACACAGCAGCCGCGGGTCCTGCAGGCCGCGGCGCTCGCGCATGAGCTCTATGCCTTCGAGCGGCTCGAGGGCGCGAATCAGCACGCCGGCGCCATGGCCGCGCTCGCGGCACACGAAATTCAGGCACCAGTGGATGCCGTAGGAGCGGTAGACATAGGCATGGCCGGGCGGGCCGAACATCGCGGCATTGCGCGCGGTCGGCCCGGCAAAGCTGTGGGAGGCGGGGTCCGCGCGGTCATAGGCCTCGGTTTCGACGATGCGCCCGCCGACACCGTCGACCCGCAGGAGGGCGCCGATCAGCGCGCGGGCGACTTCATGCGAGTCGCCGGCGAAATGCCGGGC
>JAMPXR010000410.1 GCA_023701085.1 Ramlibacter sp.
CATCATGAGCGCACTACCCAAAGTCTTGGTCGTCGACGACGATCCGGTGGTTGGAACCAGCTTCAACCGTGTGCTGTCCGACAAGGGCTATGTCGTGGTCACCGCCGAGGACGGTTTCGACGCGCTGGCCAAGCTGCGGACGGAGAAATACGACCTCGTCTTCACCGACATCCGGATGCCCGGCATGGACGGCCTCGAAGTGGCCGAGCAGGTCAAGGCCAGCCAGCCCTGGACGCCGGTGGTCGTCGTCACGGGCTACGGCACCGCGGCGAACGAGGAAAGAGCGCGCGCCGCCGGGGTGCGCGATTTCCTGCGCAAGCCCCTGTCGCCCGAGATGATCGAGCGCAGCACGGCCCGGGCCCTGCGGCCCGCCGCGCAGCCTGCAGCCCCCGCGGGGATGGCGCAAGCGCCCGCCGCGGCCGCTGCCGTCGCGCCGCCGGCGGACGAGCCCGCGGGCCAGGCCAGCATGCTGAAGAACATGGCGCTGTTCCTGTCGGCGCCGTTCGTCGGCCTGCTGTACGTGATCCTGCTGCCGTTCGTCGGCCTGGGCATGCTCGGCTGGTTCGCCGGCCAGGCGCTGCTGCGCCAGACCAAGACCCGCGAGGTCGCGCGCTTCGGGTCCTTCGTGCTGCGGCTGGTGGCTGGTCCTTTCATTGGGCTGGCGTTCCTGATCGTGCTACCGTTTGCCGGGATGGGCATGCTGGCCTGGACCGGCGCCAAGTCGTTGGCCAAACGCGCGCCGACGCGGTGAGCAGGACGCGCGCCGGATCAAAAAAACTTTCGAGCTATCAGAGGATGCCATGACAAGATCCCGCAACACTGGTGAAACGGCGCAACCGCGGCGCCGCGGCATGGCCCTGTGGGGCGCTACCGCGGCGCTGGCGTTCGCGATGCTGGGCCCAGGCGCCCAGGCCGCCGCTCCCAAGGACGCCGCGCTGTCCAGCGAGGACAAGGTGTGCCTGGACTGCCATGCCAAGCCCGGGCTGGCGAAGACGCTGGGCGACGGGCGCAAGCTTTCGCTGGTGGTCCAGGCCCGGGCATTCGCGCAGTCGGTGCACGCCTCCAGCGGCTGCGAGGGCTGCCACTCCGACATCGACCTGAAGACGCACGAGAAGGAACCCCGCAGCGTCGCCAGCAAGCGCGCGTTCGCGCTGGAGCAGATGGAGACCTGCCGCGACTGCCACAAGAAGACCGTCAAGCAGTACGACGACAGCGTGCACTCGGCGCTGGTGCGAACCGGCAGCGACAAGGCGCCGCTGTGCTCCGACTGCCACGATCCGCACGCCACGCGCTCGGCCAAGGAAAAAGCGGCCGGCGCCAGCGAGCCGGTCGCCTGCCAGAAGTGCCACGAAGGCATCGCCATCGCGTACGCGGACAGCGTCCACGGGCGATCGGGCAGCGAAGCGCTCGCATGCAAGGATTGCCACCAGACGCACAGCGTGAAGGCGGCGGCGCTGGGCGACTTCGTGAAGAAGGAGTGCGTGTCCTGCCACCGCGAGGTGGAATCGACCCACGCCACCTGGCTGCCCAACACCGCGCGGCACCTGGAGGCGATCTCCTGCCCGGCCTGCCACACGCCCGGCACCACGCGCAGGGTCAATCTCAGGCTGTACGAGGGCAACACGCCGCACCAGGCCGAAAAGGTCGGCGTGCCCAAGTTCGTGAAGCTGGTGAACTGGGCCGACGGCAGCGCCAGCGGCCTGGACGCGCGCGCCTTGTGGAGCCTGCTGCAGGAGTTCAACAGCAACGGCGCCGAACAAAAGACCGTGCTGCGCGGCCGGCTGGAAGTGCAGACCGGCGTGCAGGCGCACCAGCTGGGCGAGCGCGCGCTGGCCCTGAAGGACTGCGACACCTGCCACCGCCAGGGCGCGGCCTCGTTCCAGGCCGTCACCGTGAGCATGGCCGGACCGGACGGCAGGCCGCTGCGCCACGAAGCCAGCAAGGGCGTGCTCAGTTCCATCGAGTCGGTGGGCGCGGTCGGCGGCTTTTACGCGATCGGCAGCACGCGCATCAAATTGCTGGACCAGCTGCTGGTGTTGGCGCTCGCGGTCGGCATCCTGATCCCGACGGCGCACCTCACCGCGAAGCTGCTGATCCGCCGCAGGCGGGCGCAGCAGGCGCTGGCCGCCCGCGCCACGGCGCCTTCCCAGGACGGCCGGGCCGAAGGGTCCGGGGCCGGCCCCGACGAAAACAGGAGATGAGCATGAACAAGATCTACGTCAACCCGCTTCCGGTACGCATCTGGCACTGGGCCAACGCCGTCCTGTTCATCGTGCTGATCGTGACGGGCGTGCAGATCCGCTACCTGGACCTGTTCAGCTTCATGTCGTTCAAGAACGCCGTCACCGTGCACAACTGGACCGCGTTCGCGCTGATCGGCAACTTCTTCGTGTGGCTGCTGTTCTACCTGTTCTCGGACAAGAACAAGGCCTACCACCCGGAGTTCAACATCATCAAGCTGACCAACGCCTCGATGCGCCAGGCCGTGTACTACGGCTGGGGCATGTTCCGCGGCGAGGCCAACCCGCACAAGATCGACCCGTACCACAAGTTCAATCCGCTGCAGCGCACGCTCTACCAGATCCTGATGCTGTTCCTGCTGCCGCTGCAGTTCGTGACCGGCGTGCTGCTGTGGGACGTGAAGCGGTTTTCCGACGTGATCGAGATGGCCGGCGGCGTGCGCGTCGTGGACACGGTCCACGTGCTGATCTTCATCTTCTTCGTGTTCTACATGCTGTTCCACCCCTACCTGACGACCCTGGGGCACACGCCGATGGCGCACATCAAGGCGATGGTCACCGGTTGGGAAGAGGTCCACGAGGAGCCGCAAGCCGCCGCGGCGGCCGAACCGGCCGCCACCAAGGCCGCGTGACGCGGCGCGGGGATCCGGGCCGAACCGCTTATGCGGGGTCGGGTTCGCCCGGCTCCGCCTCGGTGTCACGCACCCGGATGTTGTATTTCTTCATCAGCGCCTGAAAATTCGCGCGCTGCATGCCGGTCTCCTCGGCGCTCTTGGTGACGTTCCACACGTTGCGCTTGAGCGTTTCGTGAACGAAGAGCTTTTCGATGTCTTCCACCGACTTCTCGCGGGCGATCTTCTTCACCCGCTTGAGGTCCTCGCTGGTGCGCGGCACTTCGAGCTCCGAGCGCGGCGCGGAGTCGAGGATGTTGGCGAGGTGGGCCTGCCGGATGGTGTCGTCCGAGGTGAGGATCACCGCGCGGTGCACCGCATTCTGCAACTCGCGCACGTTGCCCGGCCAGGCATGGTTCATCAGCAGGCTCATCGCGCCCTCGGAGAACTTGGGCGCGGGCTTGCCCAGCTCCTCGCTGAACTGCTTGACGAACTGGAAGGCCAGCGCCGGAATGTCGTCACGGCGTTCCCGCAGCGGGGGCACGTGGATCGGGAACACATTGAGC
>JAMPXR010000411.1 GCA_023701085.1 Ramlibacter sp.
AGGCTAAATACTTTGCGAAAGAAAGGCCGCTCTGGTGCAATAACGTCAACTTCCCAAAAGGAGGTTGGCCCGGGGATCCGGCGGGAGCACAAAGGTGCCTGCATTTCGTGACCCCTTCGCACCGGAGCCCTATGTTTAACCTTGGAGAAACTTGCATGAAAAAGTCCCTGATTGCTCTGGCCGTGCTGGCTACTGCCGGCGTGGCTTCTGCCCAATCTTCCGTCACGCTGTTCGGTATCGTCGACGCGACGTTGTCTATCGGTCGTGGCAACGTTGCCGACAGGACCCAGCTGACCAATTCCGGCTACAACAGCTCGCGTCTGGGCTTCCGCGGCACGGAAGACCTGGGCGGTGGCATGTCGGCCTCGTTCTGGCTGGAAGCCGGCATGTCGAATGACAACGGCGAAGGCGCCGCCACCAACACCAACAACCAAGCCTCGGGCGCCGGTGCCGCCGTTGCCGGTCGTCAGGGCCTGACCTTCAACCGTCGTTCGACGGTCAGCCTGGCCGGCGGCTGGGGCGAACTTCGCCTGGGCCGTGACTACACCCCGCAATTCTGGAACCTGACCGTCTTCGATCCGTTCGGCACGAACGGCGTCGGCACGACCCAGACCCTGAACTCCATCATCACCGGCGTGACCGCCGTGCGCGCATCCAACAGCATCGGCTACTGGCTGCCGGGCAAGCTGGGCGGCTTCTACGGCCAAGTCCAGATGTACCTGGGCGAGAACGCGGAAAACGGTGCGGCCACCGAAGACGACGGCCGCGGCCTGGGTCTGCGCGTTGGCTATGCCAACGGCCCCTTCAACGTCGCTCTGGCCCTGAGCCGCACCGACTACGACGCGGGTGATGTGCGCCAGAACAACATCGGCGGCCAGTGGGACTTCGGCATGGCCAAGCTGATGGGCGAGTACAGCCGTGACAAGAACGGCACGCTGACCGGCAAGGGCGGCCTGATCGGCGCGCTGGTTCCGGTGGGCGCGGGTGAAATCCGTGCGTCGTACTCGACCTACAAGGTCGACGCGGCCGGCAACCCGAAGACCAACAAGCTCGCTCTGGGCTACGTGCACAACCTGTCCAAGCGCACCGCCCTGTACACCACGGTCGCCCGCGTGAAGAACAAGGGTGGCGCGGCCCAGGCCCTGGCCGGTTCGGCGGTCAACCCGAACTCCAGCTCGACGGGCTTCGACCTCGGTATCCGTCACAGCTTCTAAAACCAGGCTGGCCTGCGGGCCAGTTTGGCTGAAGAAACTTGAGAAAGCCGCCTTCGGGCGGCTTTTCTATTGACTGGGTGGGGTTGTTGCGGCCGCAGGCTTCGGTTAATGTCGCCCCCGAGGACGAGAGCGTTGGGACCATCGATGAAATCTTGTTGGAGCAGGCGAGCCTGCATGCTGGCGTCGGCGATGCTCGCCGGCTGTTCGGCCCTGCCGGTGGCGCAAGGTCCGGGCGAAATCGCAAGCAGCCCATGGGCTACCGAGTCGACCCCCGCGAGCGCGACCGTGCGGACCCAGGACGCGGGTTGGCGCCATCACACATTTCCGGGCAAGACACCCACGAAGTTCAGCTATACGCGCATGGACGGCCGCAATGCGGTCGAGGTGCAGGCCGCGTCTTCCGCCAGCATGCTGCGCAAAAGGGTTCGTCTCGAGCCGGCTGAACTGGGCAGTGTCAGGTTTTCCTGGAAGGTTCCGCAGCTGATCGCCGAGGCCGACATGGCCTCGCGCGAGCGGGACGACTCGCCGGTGCGCGTCGTGCTGGTGTTCGAAGGCGACCGCTCGCGTTTTTCCGCGCGCGATGCGATGCTCTCGGAACTGGTGCATGCGGTCACCGGCGAGCAGTTGCCTTACGCCACGCTGATGTACGTGTGGTCCAACCAGCGCGAGCCCGGAACGGTGATCTCCAGCCCGCGCACGGAGCGCATCCGCACCCTGGTCATGGAGTCCGGTCCGGCGAAGCTCGATCGCTGGCTGGACTACGAACGGGACATCGCCAGCGACTTCCGCCGCGCCTTCGGCGAAGCGCCCGGCGCGCTCGTCGGCGTCGGGATCATGACCGACGGCGACAACACGCGGTCGCAGGTCAAGGCCTGGTATGGGCCGTTGCGGCTGGGGCGCGGAAAGACCCGAGTCGTCTCGGATTGAGGTGCTGCCGGACGCCGCTTTGCACGCACCGGGTATCGGCGCGCGCGATCGGCGCCGGGCGGGCCGCGTCACGAGCGCCGACCCGACGGACGATGACGGCGGCTTGGCGGTGTGCGGCCCGGGCCGCGCCCGTCCGGCTCAAAGGAAACCCTCTGTCGGCGGCCTTTCCGCTCTGCTAGCATCTGCCACCCCAAGGGTCATCCCAGCATGTTCGCTTTCATCTTGCGGCGCCTGATGCAAGCCGTGATCGTCATGGTCTCGGTGGCGTTCATCGCTTTCCTGCTATTCCAGTATGTCGGCGACCCCGTGGTCTTCCTGCTCGGGCAGGACGCCAAACCCGACCAGATCCGCCAGCTGCGCGCCGATCTCGGGCTGGACCAGCCCTTCTTCGTGCAGTTCTGGCATTTCCTCGTCAATGCGTCGCAAGGCGAATTCGGCCTGAGCCTGCGCCAGGGCGCGAAAGTCTCGCGCCTGATCGGCGAGCGTTTTCCCGCCACTTTCGAACTGGCCCTGGTCGCCGCGACGGGCGCGGTCGTCATCGGCATCCCGATGGGCGTGTACGCGGCGCTGCGCCGCGGCACGTTCATGAGCCAGCTGTTCCTCACCCTCTCGCTGCTGGGCGTGTCGCTGCCGACGTTCCTGATCGGCATCCTGCTGATCCTGCTGTTCGCCGTGCTGCTGGGCTGGTTTCCGAGTTTTGGCCGCGGCGATGTCGTATCGCTGGGCTGGTGGCACACCGGGCTGCTGACGGCCGACGGCTGGCACCACATCGTGCTGCCGGCGGTGACGCTGGCGATCTTCCAGCTCACGCTGATCATGCGGCTGGTGCGCTCGGAGATGCTCGAAGTGCTGCGCACCGATTACATCAAGTTCGCGCGGGCGCGCGGACTGCCCGATCGCGCGATCCACTTCGGGCACGCGCTGAAGAATACGCTGGTGCCGGTGATGACCATCATCGGCCTGCAGGTCGGCACCCTGATCGCGTTCTCCATCATCACCGAGACGGTGTTCCAGTGGCCCGGCATGGGGCTGCTCTTCATCCAGGCCGTCACGTTCGCGGACATTCCCGTGATGGCCGCCTACCTGTGCCTGATTGCTCTGATTTTCGTGGTCATCAATCTCGTGGTCGATCTTCTCTATTTCGCCGTCGATCCCCGTTTGCGCCTGGGCGGCGCCGGAGCGCACTGATGCTGGCACCCCGCCTGAAGGCCGGCGGCAGGGCATTCGCCCACATCGCCCAGTTCCTTCCCGAGCTCACCGCGCTGCGGCGCGA
>JAMPXR010000412.1 GCA_023701085.1 Ramlibacter sp.
CACCACTTCGGCCGCGCTGACCGTCTCCTTGTGGATCGGCAGCCGCATCAGCCGGGCATTGGCGATCTGGGTGTCGATCTGGTGGTTCATGTTGCGCACCAGCGCGTGCAGCCGCGCCGCGAGCTGTTCGAGGGAATGGCGCGCCGCCGCTTCGCAGCGCGAGGCCTCGCCCCGCACCGCGTCGCCGATCAGCGACATCGTGGCCAGCGGCGTGCGCAGCTCGTGGGCCATGATGCCCATCGTGCCCAGGGTGTAATTCAGCTGTTCGCGCCGCAGGTTCGAGGAGGACAGGCCCAGTATCAGGCCCATCACCCAGCTGAAGGCGATGATCACGGCATTGGTCGCGGCGGCTTCGGCCGCAAGCCCGGGGGTCTCGGGCCCCACCGCCCGGAACAGCAGCCAGGCGCCCAGCATGCCCGAGGTCGTTCCAAGCGTCGCCAGCCGCCAGTCCGTGACGTGGTAGTAGATCAATATCATGGCTGCCACGCTGGCCAGCCAGGCCGTGTTGCCGTTGTTGCACAAGTACATCCACGAGAAGAACCACGGCAGCGTGATCCAGAAGATCGCCGTGAACGACATCACCGCCAACCTGCCCGGCGGGCTGGCGGTGAGGTTGGGGAACACCAGCAGGATCGCGCCGAGCGCGCTCATCGCGAGGCGCAGCCACAGGTTCTCGTAAGGCTGGGGCAGCGGCCCGGCCCATATCCAGTAGAAGAGGGGGTGGCCCAGCGCGGTGGACAGGCCCAGGGCGCGAATGCGCCATCGGGACGGATGCAGGATGGGCTCGACCAGCGGCCGCACCACCTCGTTCGATGCCCACGACTTCAGCAGTTGCGACGCAGCGCTGTACAGCACACGTATAGACGACAAACAGGTCCCTCACAACAGGTGTGCCTCTCGGCGGCCATGAGCGGCAGTGGATGATGATATTGTCTCAGCCCCATCAGATAGGAAAAAGACGAGGCCCATGGGGGTACCTGTTAACTTTGACAGCGTCAGCCTGGACGGCCTGCTGAGCGACTGGGTCTGCGCGCTGCGCGAATTCTCGGTGGAGGCGGTGGCCGTGCTGGGGCCCGACCCCTTCGGCACCAGCGAGGACCGGCAGGTGGTGGCCGTCCATCCCCCGTTGGTCGCGGACGCGGCGAAGGCGCTGGCCGAGAGCCGCGACTTCGGCGCGCCCTGGCGCGATTCGGATGCTCCGCTGGTGGCCTGGCAGTACATCGCCAAGTCCGACCATCTGAGCTCCTCCCGCTGGCGCCTGCTGTGGCTCGCCCACGGCTTCCAGACCGTGGTGCGCGTGGAGTTTTCGCTGCCGGCGGGCCGCGCCTTCGAGTGCTTCATGTTCAGCCCGCGCGAGCTGACCGACCGCTCGGAAGCGGCTTCGCTGGTCTGGTCGGCGTTGAACATCTGGCCCCTGGTCAAGCGTTGCATCGCGGACGCGCGTTCCACCCTGAGCCCGCGCGAGCGCGAGTGCCTGGTCCTGGCGTTCCAGGGCCTGACCGCGCGCGAGAGCTCGGCGCGGCTGCACTGCAGCGAGCGCACGGTGAACTACCACCTGGCCAACGCCATGAGCAAGCTCAGGGTGGACAACAAGCTGGCGGCGATACAGCGCGCCTGCTGGCTGGGCGCCATTTAGGCGAGCGGGAAAGCGTTTATATTGCGGTCCAGCACCGCATATCGACATGGCCGAGCCCGATCGCACCGCGTCCCTGATGACGCCGTCCAAGCTGGCGCAGATCCAGCCGAAGTCGGCGGTGTCGCCCGCGGCCTGGCTCAGCCAGATGGCCGCCGACGCCGGCCACCTCCATGTGCGCCGCCTGCTCGAATTGCGCGAAGAGGTCGAGGCGCACGGCTTGCAGCGCGACGATTCGGCCCTGGCGCGCGAGCTGGGGCGCCTGGCCGAGGCCTTGCCCCGGCTCGATTTCGGCCTGCTGCGCGAGCGTGGCTGGTGGGCGCGCGCCACCGGCAAGAGCCGCAGCGCCGGCGCTCTCTTTGCCGCGCAGTCCAGCCAGATCGGGGCGCTGCTCGCGCCGCTCGCGGCCCAGGCCCAGCTCATGGAGACGAAGCAGCGTGAAGAGGCCTCGGCCTGCGACCTGACGCTGCTGGAGGTCGAGGTGGAATACCACGCCGTCGACAAGATCATCGACCAGGGCGCGCGATGGCTGCACGATATGCGAAACCAGCTCAAGGTGCAGCAGGGCGCGACGGACGACCCGGCCGCGGCGCAGCGGCGGAAGGACGACGAGGCCCGCTGCGAAATCCTCGTGGCCCGGCTCAAGACGCTGCGAGCGGTGCGATCCGCCGCGCAGCGCACGCACGGGGAGGGCGCAAACGCGGCGGCCCGGCGCGCGTCGCTGGTGAAGATGCTGCGGCAGTCGCTCGCGTCCGGCCTGAAGGATTGGCAGGGCCGGCTGCCCGCGTTGGCGGCTGCCGCCACCGACGCCGGTTCGCGTGAGCTGAGCGTGGACGGCGCCATGGAGGCCCATAGGGATCTCCAGCTCTGTCTCAAACAGCTCATCGCCGATTGCGACCAGCTGCGCACGCAGGAAGCGGCCCTGGCGCAGAGCGTGGCGGCGCTTGGCAGCGAGTTGGCGGCGGCATGATGGTGGTCCGGATCCGGGGGACGGAGCGCTGCGCAATGTATCCCGGCGGAGGGTGAAGATGGGCTTTCTCGCGGTCGACGTGGGCAATACCCGGCTGAAGTGGGCGCTGTACGAAGCCCCGCGGCCCGGCGCGGCGTTGCGGGCGCATGGCGCCGAGTTCCTGGAGAACATCGACAAGCTGGCGGACGGCGCCTGGTCGGCCTTGCCGCCGCCCGATCGCATGCTGGGCTGCGCGGTGGCGGCCGACGCCGTGAAACGGCGTGTCGAGGAGCAGATGGAGGAGCTGTGGGACGTGCCCGCGCACTGGGTGGTGCCCAACGCCGGCGAAGCGGGCCTGGTCAACGGCTACGATCACCCCGCGCGGCTGGGAGCCGACCGCTGGGTGGCCATGATAGGTGCCCGGCACCGGATGCTGGCGCGCACAGGCGCGGGACCGCTGGTGGTCGTGATGGTGGGAACGGCCGTGACGGTGGAAGCGATAGACGCCCACGGCAAGTTCCTGGGCGGCCTGATCCTGCCGGGGCACGGCATCATGCTGCGCGCCCTCGAATCGGGCACGGCCGGCCTGCACGTCCCCACGGGCGAAGTGCGCGAATTCCCGACCAACACCAGCGATGCGCTGACCAGCGGGGGCACCTATGCGATCGCCGGGGCCATCGAGCGCATGGTCCAGCATGTGCGGCGGCATTGCGGCGCCGAGCCGGCCTGCTACATGACCGGCGGCGCGGGCTGGAAGATGGCGCCCCACATGTCGGTCCCCTTCGAGCTGGTGGAAAGCCTGGTCTTCGGCGGGCTG
>JAMPXR010000413.1 GCA_023701085.1 Ramlibacter sp.
GGCATCGGCAGCTCCACGATGGTGCCGCCGCCCTGCCGCACAGGCAGGCGGCGCAGGTAAGCGACCATGGCCGCCAGGTCCTGGTCCGTCATGCGGTTGTAGTCCTCGCTGGGCATGATCATCGCCGGCTGGCCGTTCGGCTTGACGCCGTGCCGGATGCTGCGCACCCAGTCCTCGGGACGGTAGGACGAGGTCACGCCGCCCGGCGTGATGTTGGGGCCCGTCACGCGCAGGCCCTGGCCGTCGTTCACGAACTCGCGGCCGCCGCCGTCGGTGCCATGGCAGTCGGTGCAGCCGCGCGACTCGTACAGGTACTTGCCTCGCTGCAAGCTCTGGGCGTCGCCGGGGTACGCCACCGGCTTGACGGCAATGTCGATCCTGCGCAGCATCTTGCGCTCGGCCATCTGCTTGCCCAAGACCGCCGCGCCGCCCGCCAACATCGCCAACCCGGCCAGCGCCGCCGCCGTCCACTTGATCCATCGCTTCATCGCCGCCCGCCCAATTTTCGAAAACGCGGGATTGTAGTAAGAACTGATGCGCTTGTGCAGTGAAAGAACTCACAACAACTCAATGCGCCCCTGGTAATCAGGCCAAAATCGGCCCCGTGACCGCCGAGCGCCGCATTGCCCATCTCGACATGGACGCGTTCTTCGCCTCCGTGGAGCTGCTGCGTTACCCCCAGCTCAAGGGCTTGCCGGTGGTCATCGGCGGCGGCCGCCGCAAAGTGGATGAGCTGCTGCGCGAGGGGCATGCGGACAGGCCCCCGGGCGACATCCCGGTCTCGGACTTTCCGCTGCTGCGGGACTATGTGGGGCGCGGCGTCATCACCACCGCGACCTACCCGGCGCGCCAGTTCGGCGTGGGCTCGGCCATGGGCATGATGAAAGCCGCGCGGCTGTGCCCCCAGGCGATCGTGCTGCCGGTCGATTTCGAGGAAGTGCGGCGGTTCTCGCGCCTGTTCAAGGCAACCATCGCCGAGATCGCGCCCCGGGTGGAAGACCGCGGCGTGGACGAGGTGTACATCGATTTCACCGAGGTGCCGGGGGGGCAGCGCGAAGGCGGTCGGGTGCTGGCCCGGCTGATCCAGCGGGCCATCTTCGAGCGGACCGGCCTGACCTGCTCGATCGGCGTCGCGCCCAACAAGCTGATCGCGAAGATGGCCAGCGAATTCAGCAAGCCCAACGGCATCTCCATCGTGTACCAGGGCGACGTGCAGACCCGGATCTGGCCGCTGCCCGCGCGCAAGATCAACGGCATCGGCCCCAAGGCCGAAGCGAAGCTGGCCCGGCTGCACCTGCACACCATCGGCGACATCGCGGCGCAGCAGCGCGAATGGCTGATCGACAACTTCGGCAAGTCCTACGGCACGTGGATGCACGAGGCGGCCTGGGGCCGCGACGACCGTCCGGTGGTGACCGAGAGCGAACCCGTGTCCATGAGCCGGGAAACGACGTTCGACCGCGACCTGCACGCGGTGCGCGACCGCGCCGAGCTCGCGGCGATCTTCACGCAGCTGTGCGTGAAAGTGGCCGGCGACCTCCAGCGCAAGGGCTACGTCGGCAAGACCATCGGCATCAAGCTGCGCTACGAGGACTTCAGGATCGCCACCCGCGACCACACCATCGAGCATTTCACCGCGGATGCGAAAACCATCCGCCGGATCGCGGGGCAATGCCTCAAGCGCGTGGAACTGCAACGGCCGCTGCGCCTGCTGGGAGTCCGCGTGGGCAAGCTGGCCCGGGCGGGCGCGGACGCTGCTGCCGATGCCGGCGGCGCCGCGCCGCGCGACGGGACGCTGGATCTCTTTTGAGCCGGCGCGCGGCTCGCGCGGCATGCGTTTGGCGCACCGACTCGCGCCGCCACCCGTGCAATCCGTAGCCGCACTGCCTGAGTTGTAACCGTCCTACCGCCCGCGCCCGACTTTGCCTACAGGGCGGGCACGGCATCTGGCCTAGCCTGAGCGGGTTCCCACTATTACAGGGGTTTGATATGAAAGCACAGCTACGCAATCAGGTGGCGGCGCTCTTCCTGTTGATGCCGGCCGCCGTCACATTGTCGGCCCTGCCCTCGGCGGCCGTCGCGCAACGGGCCACGCCGCAGGTCGATTCCTTGCAGGTGTCGAGCGACTACGGCTTGGCGCCGGGTTCGCGCCTGCAGTTCACGGTGCAGGGCTCGCCGAACGCCCGCGCCAGCATCCGCATCCGCGGGCTGAGGGCCAACATTCCGCTCGCGGAAACGTCGCGCGGCGTCTACACCGGCCGCTACGTGATCACGCGCTCGGACCGCATCGATCCGGACAGCCCCATCCGCGCCGTGCTGCGGCGCGGCAATCTCAGCGTGGCGGCAAACTACAACTTCCCGCCCGACATGACCAGCGTGGCCTCCGCGCCGCCGCCGCCGCAGCTGCGCATCGAGCGCTTCCACATGGCGACCGTGGACCGGCTGGAGCCGGGCGCCGAACTCAGGTTCTCGCTCGAAGGCGCGCCGGGGGCGGTGGCGTTCGTCGACCTGCCGGGCATCGCCAACGATGTCCGCCTGCGCGAAACACGCCCCGGCTTCTATGAAGGCAGCTACACCATCCGGCGAACGGATGACCTCAATATTCGCGGGCCGGTGGTGGCCACCCTGCGCGCCGGCGACCGCATCGTGCAATCGACCCTGGCCCAGCCGCTGGTGACGGCACAGCCGGTCAACGTGGCGATCCGGATCCTGAGCCATTCCAACAACGGCCAGGTGGACGGCGGCCAGGTCCGTGTGCGAGGCCGCACGGCACCGTTCGCCTCCGTCAATGTCAAGGTCGACGCCGTGCCGCCGGTCGTGGGGCAGTTCGGCGTCGCGCAACGCGTCTTCTCCGAAACCCTGCAGGCCGATGGCAGCGGCTACTTCGACTTCAGCTTCAGTTCGCCGTTCCCGGTGCCCGGGACCCGCTACGACGTCTCCATGGTCGCCAGCAAGGCGGACGCGACGAACGAAGCGCGCCTGACGCTGTACCAGCGCCAGGGCTGACCGGCCCGCGCTGCCGGCGCCGTGCGCCGTCCCCGGGGCAGCTCGGACCTGCCCCGGGGCGTTCGGTGCGCGACGGCGGTTGACGGCAGACTTGCTCCTAACTTACAGTGAGACTGACGCGGAACTTACGGGTCGCGCCGCACCGGAGGCCGTGATGAAGCTCGCCGAACTGCAACGCATCAAGCGATGGCATGTCGCCCATCGCGCCGACCATCCGGTCGAGTACCACCTCTGGGACGCGATGCTCACGCTCTGGGTGATGGGCTGGGTCGGCTGGCTTCCCGCCTATGCGTTCGGACAGTACTGGTCGATGCCGCTGTGCCTGCTGGCGATGTCCGCGCCCACCCTCTATGCCGCCTGGCGCCTGCGGGCGCATCGCGCGCACAA
>JAMPXR010000414.1 GCA_023701085.1 Ramlibacter sp.
CAGCTGGTGGGCAACGTGCAGAGCACGGCCACCAAGGTGGCGCAGACCACGGCCCAGGTGGAAAGCACGTCCACCGAGCTGCTCGCGGCATCCACCGAGCAGCTGCGCGAGATCCGCGAAACCGGCCAGTCGGTGCTCGACATGGCGGGCCGCATCAACCAGGTGTCGGGCCAGGCGCAGGAGTCGGCCCAGGTGGCGCGCCAGTCGCTGATCGCCGCCGAGTCGGGCCTGCAGGCGGTGCAGAACGCGATCGGGGGCATGAACTCGATCCGCGACCAGATCCAGGAAACCTCCAAGCGGATCAAGCGGCTGGGCGAATCGTCGCAGGAGATCGGCGAAATCACCGAGCTGATCTCGGACATTACCGAACAGACGAACGTGCTGGCGCTGAACGCGGCCATCCAGGCGGCGTCGGCCGGTGAAGCGGGCCGGGGCTTCTCGGTGGTGGCCGAAGAAGTGCAGCGGCTGGCCGAACGCTCGGCGGACGCGACGCGCCAGATCTCGGCGCTGGTGAAGGCCATTCAGACCGACACGCAGGACGCGGTGGCGGCCATGGAACGCTCGACGCAGGGCGTGGTGGAAGGCGCCAAGCTGTCGGACAACGCAGGTACCGCGCTGACCGAGATCGACCAGGTGTCGCGCCGGCTGGCCGAACTGATCGAGCAGATCTCGGCCTCGGCGTCCAGGGAAGCCGAGTCGGCCAACGTGGTGGCGGGCAACATCCAGCACATCTTCGCGGTGACCGAACAGACCGGCGAGGGCACGCGCTCGACGGCGCAGCAGGTGCGCGAGCTCTCGCGCATGGCCGAGGAACTGCGCCAGTCGGTGGCCCGCTTCAAGATCGCCTAAGGCGCGCAGCGCCGCCGCGTTCCGCTCCCGCCCCAGGCAGAACACCCATGCAAGTCCACGAAAACGACGTCGACCTGGCAACCAACGACCTGGGCCCGCTGGCCTGGGTGCTGGACGAGCTGCGCAAGTCGCTGGAATCGGCCTGTGCCGCGCTGCGCCGTTTCGTGCGCGACACGGCGCTGGCGCGCGGCTCCGACATGGCTTCGGTGGACGCCGGGCACCTGCGCATCGCGCGCCAGCAACTGCACCAGGCCGTCGGCGCGCTCGAGATGGTGGGCCTGGTCGCGCCGGCCCACATGCTGCGCTGCATGGAGGCGGCGGTGCAGCGGTTCGTGGAAAAACCCGAACTGTGCGGCGAGCCGGCGGCGGCCAAGGTCGAGCGCGCGGGTTTCGCGCTGGCCGAATTCCTCGAGGGCGTGCTGCTCGGCAGGCAGGCCTCGGCCGTCGCGCTGTTTCCGCAGTACCGGGACGTGCAGGAGCTGGCGGGGGCCGACCGCATCCATCCGGCCGACCTGTGGGCGATGGAATGGCGCTGGAACGAACCGGCAGTGCCGATGCCCGGCGAGGCCATGGCGTACGGCCCGGCCGTGCGCAGCCGGATGGACCAGAACGTGCTGCGCGTGGTCAAGACGGGCGACGCGCCGGCCGCGCGCGAACTGGCCAGGGTGAGTCTGGCGCTGGCCGGCTCGCAGGCCGCGCGCCAGCCGAGGGTGTTCTGGAAAATCTGCGCCGGCTATTTCGAGGCCTTGGGCCTGGGCCTGTTGCCGCTGGACCTGTACGTCAAGCGCGTGGCGTCGCGCGTGCTGCTGCAATACGCCTCGCTGGCCAAGGGCGACGCGGCCGTGTCGGACCGGCTGGCGCAGGACCTGGTCTTCTTCTGCTCGCAGGCCGTGCCGGCGTCCGGGGCCGATGGGCCGGCGTTGCAGGCCGTGCGGCAGGCATGGGGCCTGGCCCGCTTCAAGCCGATCGACTACGAGACCGCCCAATACGGCCGCTTCGACCCGGTGCTGCTGGCCCAGGCGCGCAAGCGCATCGTGCAGGCCAAGGAAACATGGGCGGCGCTGTCCGGCGGCGATGCCGGCAAGCTCAAGGGCCTGGCCGATCAGTTCCACCTGGTCGGCGATTCGCTCACCAAGCTGCACCCGGCCAGCGCCGGGCTGGCCCAGGCCATGTCAGGCGTGGCCGAATCGCTGGTGCGTTCGGGCCGGCCTCCGGGCGCCGAACTGGCGATGGAGATGGCCACCGCGGTGCTCTATCTCGAGGCGGCCTTCCAGGACCTGGAACCCGCCGATGCCCAGCTGGCGGCGCGCACCGGACGGCTGGCCGAGCGGCTGGAAACGGCGCGCCAGGGCGGCAAGCCGGAAGCGCTCGAGTCGTGGATGGAGGAGCTGTACCGCCGGGTGAGCGACCGGCAGACCATGGGCAGCGTGGTCGGCGAGCTGCGCGGCACCCTGGGCGAACTCGAGAAGCTGCTCGACCAGTTCTTCCGCGACCCACAGGACAAGGCGCCGCTGGGCGCCGTGCCCGGCCACATGTCGCAGATGCGCGGCGTGCTTTCGGTGCTGGGGCTGGAGCAGGCGGCACAGGCCGTCCTGCGGATGCGCGAGAGCGTGGAAGAAATCATCGTCAACGAGATCGACGAGGACCTGGCCCGGGCGGCCGGCACCTTCGACAAGCTGGGCAACAACCTGGGCGCGCTCGGTTTCCTCATCGACATGCTCAACTACCAGCCCGCGCTGGCCAAGAAGCTGTTCGTGTATGACGACAGCACGGGCGAATTGCGGCCTCTGATGGGACGCGAAGCCGGGCACACTGGCGAAGCATCCGTGCCCTCGGGCTTCCATGAACTGTCGCAGGAAGTGCAGGCGGTGGTCAGCCAGTCGGAGCCGGGCGGGTCGCGCGAAGACCTCAGCGCCAGCCTGGATGCGCTGGCCGCTCACGCGGTCCTGGCCGATCAGACGGCGATCGCGCAGTCGGCCCGCGAGGCCGCCGCCGCGGTGTCGGCGCGGGATTCGCAGGCGGCCGCGGCCGCACTGAGCCATCTGGCCGCCGCCGTGCAGCCGGCGCCGGCCCAGACCCCGGCGCCCGCGACCGAGGCCGATGTCGAAGAGGAAGACCTGCGCGACATCTTCCTGGAAGAAGCGCGCGAAGTGACGGGCAACGGCCTTGCCGCCATCGGCGCCCTCGCGGCCGAACCGGCGGATGTGGCGCAGCTCACGACGCTGCGCCGGGCCTTTCACACCCTCAAGGGCAGCTCGCGCATGGTGGGGCTCGCCGAGTTCGGCGAAGCCGCCTGGTCCATGGAGCAGGTGCTCAACACCTGGCTGGCGGACCAGAAGCCGGCCAACGAGGCCTTGCGCGGCCTCGCCGGCGACGCGTTGCGGGGCTTCGGCCGGTGGATAGAAGACATCGCCGCCGGCACCGACGATGCCTGGAAAGCCGCGATGTTCCGCGGGCCGGCCGATGCGTTCCGGATCGAGCAGCGGCTGGTGCCGCTGGCATTCCCGGGGCGTTCCGTGCCGGA
>JAMPXR010000415.1 GCA_023701085.1 Ramlibacter sp.
GTCGGGCTGGCGGTGCCGGTCACCGCTTCGTACATCATCTGCGCGGTGATCGCCGCGCCCGCGCTGATCAAGCTGGGCGTGCCCGACTTCGCCGCGCACATGTTCATCTTCTACTACGCGGTGCTGTCGGAAGTCTCCCCGCCCACGGCTCTGACGCCGTTCGCCGCGGCCGCCATCACCGGCGGGGACCCCTACAAGACGACGATGCAGTGCTGGAAGTACACGGTTCCCGCCTTCCTGGTGCCGTTCATGTTCGTGCTCGATCCGAGCGGCCAGGGACTTCTTCTCATGGGATCGGCCAAGGCGCTCGCGGCGGCGAACTGGTGGTCGATCGCCGAGGTCACGTTCACCGCCGCGCTGGGCGTCGCAGCCCTGGCGGCGGGCTTCGAAGGCTGGGCCATCCGGAAGGCGACCCGGCTCGAACGGACCATGCTGCTGATCGCGGGGTTCGCCCTGGTGTATCCGGCGAGCGTCGCCGACCTGCTGGGCTTCGCGCTGGTCGGCGCGGCGCTCGCGCTGCAGTTCCTCAGGAGCCGGCGGGTGCTGGCCTAGCGGGGCGCGCGGCGGCCGGGATCGGCCTGGGCCCGCGGCTGCGGCGCCGGCCGCAGCCAGGGTTCAGAACGCCGCAATGCCCGTCTGCGCGCGCCCGAGGATCAACGCATGGACGTCGTGCGTGCCCTCGTAGGTATTCACCGCTTCGAGGTTCACCAGGTGCCGGGCCACGCCGAACTCGTCGCTGATGCCGTTGCCGCCCAACATGTCGCGCGCCAGCCGCGCAACGTCCAGCGCCTTGCCGCAGGAATTGCGCTTCATGATCGAGGTGATCTCCACGGCAGCCGTGCCTTCGTCCTTCATGCGCCCCAGCCGCAGACAGCCCTGCAGGCCCAGCGTGATCTCCGTCTGCATGTCGGCGAGCTTCTTCTGGATCAGCTGGAAGGACGCCAGCGGCTTGCCGAACTGCTTGCGATCCATGACGTACTCGCGGGCACGGAACCAGCAGTCCTCGGCGGCGCCGAGAGCGCCCCACGCGATGCCGTAACGGGCGCTGTTCAGGCAGGTGAACGGCCCCCTGAGCCCGCGCACTTTGGGAAAGGCGTTTTCTTCCGGGCAGAACACGTCGTCCATCACGATCTCGCCGGTGATCGAGGCGCGCAGGGCCACCTTGCCGTGGATCGCCGGAGCGCTCAGGCCCTTCCAGCCCTTTTCGAGCACGAAGCCGCGGATCGAGCCCGCATCGTCCTTGGCCCAGACCACGAAGACGTCGGCGATGGGCGCGTTGGTGATCCACATCTTGGAGCCGGTGAGCTTGTAGCCGCCGTCCACTTTCCTGGCGCGCGAGAGCATGTTGCCCGGGTCGGAGCCGTGGTTGGGCTCGGTCAGGCCGAAGCAGCCGATCCACTCGCCGGTGGCCAGCTTGGGCAGGTATTTTTCCTTGGTCGCCTTGGTGCCGAATTCATTGATGGGCACCATCACCAGCGAGGACTGCACGCTCATCATCGAGCGGTAGCCGGAGTCCACGCGTTCCACTTCGCGCGCGACCAGTCCATAGCAGACATAGTTGAGCCCGGCGCCGCCGTAGGCCTCCGGAATCATGGTGCCCAGCAGCCCGAGTTCGCCCATCTCGCGGAAGATGGCCGGGTCGGTCTTCTCATTGCGGAACGCCTCGAGCACGCGCGGCGCGAGGCGCTCCTGGCAGTACGCGGCCGCGGAGTCGCGCACCATGCGCTCTTCCTCCGTGATCTGCTGGTCCAGCAGCAGCGGATCGGCCCAATGGAAGGATGCTTGATTATTCGAAACGCTCACTTGCTGTCTCCAAAATTCGGGGTGGGGTGGCGGACCGCGACTCGTGTCGCCGGCCTGGTCGCGGGGTGGTTTGCGCCGTAATGGCAGCAGCGCCGTCGGGGTCACTATAGAATTTTCCGTGTCCGGTCACAAACGATTTTTTAGCACCCGGCCGTGCGTTTTTGGAACTTCGTCGATGCGCAGAAAAATTCCCTCCACCACCGCCCTGTCGGCCTTCGAGTCGGCGGCGCGCCACCAGAGCTTCACCAAGGCCGCCGAGGAGCTGTCCGTCACGCAGAGCGCGGTGTGCCGCCAGATCGCGGTGCTGGAGCAGATGCTGGGCGTCAAGCTGTTCCGCCGGACCAAGCGCGGCGTGACGGTGACGGACGCCGGGCTGGGCTACGCGCGCAGCGTGCGCGCGCGGCTGGACGAAGTGGAGCGCGACACGCTCGAGCTGATGGCCCACGGCGGACAGGGCACGAGCCTCGATATCGCCGCCGTGCCGACCTTCGCGACCCAGTGGCTGCTGCCGCGCCTGGTCGAGTTCAAGCGCGCCCATCCGCACATCGCCGTCAACCTGACGCCGCAGACGCGTCCGTTTCTGTTCGACGACACCGCGCTCGATGCCGCCATCTACGCGGGCAGGGCGAACTGGCCCGGCACCGAGGGCTGCTTTCTCATGCGCGAGAACCTGATCGCGGTGGCCAGCCCCAAGCTGATCGCGCCCCGGAAAGCGCTGAAGGCGGCCCAGCTCGCGCGTCTGCCGTTGCTGCAGCAGACCACCCGCCCCTACGCCTGGCGCGACTGGTTTCAATCCCAGGGCCTGGAGGTGGACAACGACATGGCGGGGCCCCGCCTGGAACTGTTTTCCATGCTGGCCAAGGCCGCGATCCTCGGCATGGGCGTGAGCCTGATCCCCAAGTTCCTGGTGGAGGACGAACTCGCATCGGGGGTACTGGTGCAAGTCGTCAGGCACGCCTACCTGAGCGACCGGTCCTACTACCTGATCTACCCCGAAAGCAAGGCCGACCGCCCCGCGCTCGCGGTATTTCGCAGCTGGCTGGAAGCGCAGGCGAGGCAATACCGGGAGCCCCTGGGGCTGGGCTGAGAAATTGCGGCACGGCTTGATCTCGGTCGAACCGCAGGCCGGCCCTTTGTGCTAGCTTAGGGCTGTCCGTTCGGCTGCCGCGGGCTTCCGCGGCGGCGACCGGCAACACCATTCGGCAACACAACGCAGCTCTATCGAGAAGGGGTTCGCTATGGCAGATGTTCTGGCTCCGCTGGCGGGAAAAGTCCTGGCCGTGCTGGTCCAACCCGGGTCCAAGGTCGAAGAAGACGATGAACTCGTCGTCATCGAGGCGCTCAAGATGGAAAACACCGTCTACGCGCCCAGCGGCGGCACCGTGAAGGAAATCAAGGCGCAAGTCGGCGAGAGCGTCGAGGACGGGGCCCTGCTCGTCGTGCTCGAATGAATCCGGCGCACACGTAAGACGAGGCAGCAATGAATTTCGAACTGACCGAAGAGCAGCGATTGATCCAGGACACGGCCCGGCGATTCGCCGCGGAAGACATCGCACCGACGCTCGAGCA
>JAMPXR010000416.1 GCA_023701085.1 Ramlibacter sp.
CGCAACGTCCGCCGGCAACTGCTCGCACAGCAGCAGGCCCACGTGCGAATTGAGTTCATCGACGTCGCCCATCGCGTGCACGCGCAGGCTGCCTTTGGAAACCCGCGTGTTGTCGCCCAGCCCGGTCGTGCCGTCGTCGCCGGTGCGCGTCGCGATCTGTGTCAGGCGCTTTCCCATCCAGGACCTCTCTCTGTGAATTCAACGAAACAACGAAGTACCTGCATCAATTGTGCGTTACGTGCCGCCGCGGAATGTTTCGCAGGCAACTCGAGGCAAAAGTGCTGGCCTCGGCCGCTCGCATCAGGTGCAATGCGCACTCCGTAAATACCAGGAGCATTTTCCGATGCCTTTGAAACGACGACCTTTGCCCAACTTCGAAACATGCAGCGTAGCGCTGTTCACCTCCCTGGCGCTGGGCAGTGCCGCGCTTCCGGCGCGGGCCCAGGCACCTTCCAGCGCGACTGCTCCGGCGCCACGCAGCGGCACCGCCACGTTCCAGATCGGGCCGAACGCCGGCGCCACCGTCTCGCCCGGGGGCTGGACGCTCGAGCGGCGCACGCAGACCTTCAAACGCGCGGACCGCGATGCCGACGGCAAGCTCAGCCGGCAGGAATTGGCGTCCTCGTCCGGATTGCCGCGCAGCTTCGACGAGATCGACCGCAACAAGGACGGCTCCATCTCGAGCGCCGAGTTCGACGAAGCGCTCAAATAGCGGCAGACCCGCCGGCGCCGCGCTGCGTCTGGTCCGGGCCGAAGCGCGGCGGCTTTCGATCATGTCGTACAGCTTCGAGGAAATGGACCGCGACCACGACGGCATCCTCACGCGCTTCGAATACGAGGACGGCGTGCGCTAACGCGCGGGTCGAGGGCCATCACGCCCCGGGGCCGCGCTTTCGCCGCGAGAAGGGACACTCCCCGGAGGGCCGCGCGGCTGCGCTGCGCAAGCCTTAAACTCTGCCCCCTGGAGCCGCCCATGAACGCACCCTCGGAACTGTCCCTTTTGGTCCCTCAAATCCGCCAGCGCGCCGTGCCGCAGGCGCTCATCGACGCGCTCAAGGCGCGCTTTGGCGACCAGTGCTCCACCGCCCTGGTCGTGCGCGAGCAGCACGGCCGCGACGAGTCTTCATTCCAGGCGCCGCCGCCGGCCGCCGTGATCTTCGCCGAGAGCACGCAGGACGTGGCCGACGCGGTGAAACTGGCCAGCGCGCACGAGGTGCCCGTGATCCCGTTCGGCGTGGGCACCTCGCTGGAAGGGCACCTGCTGGCGGTGCAGGGCGGCATCAGCATCGACGTCGGCCGCATGAACAAGGTGCTCGCCGTCAATTCCGAGGACCTGACCGTGACGGTGCAGCCCGGCGTCACGCGCAAGCAGCTCAACGAGGAGATCAGGAGCACGGGCCTGTTCTTCCCGATCGATCCGGGCGCCGACGCCACCCTGGGCGGCATGGCCGCGACGCGGGCCAGCGGCACCAACGCCGTGCGCTACGGCACCATGCGCGAAAACGTGCTCAGCCTGGAGGTGGTGACCGCCGGCGGCGACATCATCCACACCGGCACCCGCGCCAAGAAATCCAGCGCGGGCTACGACCTGACGCGGCTGCTGGTCGGCAGCGAAGGCACGCTGGGCGTGATCACGGAAGTGACGGTGCGGCTGTATCCGCTGCCCGAGGCGATCTCGGCGGCGATCTGCTCATTCCCGAGCATCGAAGCGGCCGTGCGCACGACGATCCAGATCATCCAGCTGGGCGTGCCCATCGCGCGCGTGGAACTGATCGACGACAACACGGTGCGCATGGTCAACGTGCACAGCAAACTGAACCTGCGCGAAGAGCCGATGCTGCTGATGGAATTCCATGGCTCGCCGTCCGGCGTCAAGGAGCAGGCCGAGACGGTGCAGGAGATCGCGGCCGAGCACGGCGGCAAGGCCTTCGAATGGGCGACCACGCCGGAAGAGCGCACGCGCCTGTGGACCGCGCGCCACAACGCCTATTTCGCCGCGATCCAGTCCAAGCCCGGCTGCCGCGCGATCTCCACCGACACCTGCGTGCCGATTTCGCGCCTGGCCGATTGCCTGCTCGACTCGGTCAAGGAGGCCAACGAAAGCGGCCTGCCCTACTTCCTGGTCGGCCATGTGGGGGACGGCAATTTCCACTTCGGCTATCTGCTCGACCCCGACAAGCCCGAGGAGCGCGAGATCGCCGAGAAACTCAATCACCGCCTGGTGGCGCGCGCCCTCAGCCTGGAGGGCACGTGCACCGGCGAGCACGGCGTGGGCCTGCACAAGATGGAGTTCCTGGTCACCGAGGCCGGCGCGGGCGCCGTGGACATGATGCGCACGATCAAGCGGGCGCTCGACCCGAAGAACATCATGAACCCGGGCAAGATCTTCTCGCTCTGATCCGCTTCCGGGGCCAGAGCCCAGCGTTCGGCCGGGCCCTGCGTGCGGCGCGGCTCAGCGCCCGAACAGGCCCTTGAGCAGGTTGGCCGGATTCGGCAGCGGCAGCGCGCCCGGTGTTTCCTGCGGCGGGTTGTCCGACCCGCTCTGCTGCCCTGGCGGCGGCATGCCCGCGGAACTGCGGCCGCCACCCTGTTCCTCGCCCAGCATGGCCATGGTGTGCGACTTCACCCGCACGCGCACCGCCCAGTCCGGCTCCCAGGTGGCGCGCGGATCGGCCGGCCGCGGCGGATGGACGAAATTGCTCTCGCCGCCGTAGGCCATCATGCGCAGCATGGCGCCGCCGCCGCGCCCGTCGGACCCCGCGAAGATGCCGCGGGGGATGGCGCACTGCGTGGTGTCCGGCTGCAGCAGCACGCGCTCCTTCAACCAGCGATCGATCGTGGCGTTGGGGAGGTAGTCGAACAGTCCCATGCCCGTGTCGGCTGTTTCGGAACTGGACCACATCACCATGTCGTTGCCCACCTGCCCCATCGCATGCAGGAAGTAGGCGCGCGCATGCGGCACGGTGCGCCAGCTGGCGTTCATGCTGTCCCTGAGGCCGCCGCGGGTCTGCAGTTCGATGGCCGCCATCAGGTCCTGCGCCGCGCCCAGATTGAACTTCATCGAGGCGGGAATGGCGTCGCCGCGCACCTGGTGCTCTCCGACCAGCGAGCTGTCCCGGCTCAGGCTGACGCGGTTGCGCTCGTTCGGATAGAGCGCATAGGCGGGGCCGACGCGGGCGCCGCGGTCCGGCGCGTAGCGCCCCGCGAAGGCCGAGCCGAAATCCGCCGCATTGCCACGGGCCAGATCGATCACGCGCGGCTGGCCGCTGCGCACCGATTCACCGCAGCCCCAGTAGATGAGGAAGCGGCCCTTGGGCGTTTCCTGCCGGTAGTTCTGCGGCTCGCCGACGGCCGGTTCCCGCACCTC
>JAMPXR010000417.1 GCA_023701085.1 Ramlibacter sp.
AAGTGAACATACGAAATCCCGCTCCTCGATCCCTCTTCTACTCGCGTTCCCACTTGACCTGGAATTCGATCTCCTCGACGCCGCCGGTCCGCTCGTGTTCTATCGTGAACCTCGCGCGGGCAGGGACATGAAGGCGCTCGCCGGCGATCTGGATCTCGAAGCGCCGACCGTTCTCGATGGCGTCGGCAAGCCGCCGCAGCTTGGCCACGAACTCGGCTTTCGGGTATCCCTTTTCCAGGTCTCGCTGCTGCTTGGATGCCATATCTGCTTTCGACTTGAGGCCCCTGAGGTCGACGGGCGAGGCCCACCCGCCTGCAAGCCCTATTCTGCACCCGGCTCAGTGCGCGGCGGATCCACCGCCGCGGATGGCATGCGCGATCAGAGGGGCGAACAGGATGACGGCGAGGACGGCAGGCCAGATGTTGCCGTGCTCGAAACGGTAGGCAGCCAGCATGTCGGACAGGGAGCGGTCCAGAACGAAACCGCCGAATGCGAACTCGAACACGAGGGTGAGGCCCAGCCAGAGCGCCCCTACGTTCATGGCATGGCCGGCGGCCCTGAGCCTGAGCCACGGGGCCACCGCCGTCGCCGCGATCAAGATCACGCAAGACAGCAGGAGCCCGCTCGCCAGATACGCATTGTCCCGGCTCAAATACGCCACCAGCACCGTCTCGCGCAACACGCCATTCAGGATGGCGAGCAGCAGGATCAGGAGCCATGCGAAGAAAGGCCTGAACGCGCCCCTCATTTCGAGAACCCGCCTGTGGAGCGTCTTGGCATGAGGTGCATGGAGACCTCGTCAATCCCTCGACCGCGCGCGCCTCAGCGCGGATTCTCGAAGAACACGTAGGTGCTGAAGTCGCTGACTTCGAAGTAGACCTTTTTCTCGGCCGGATCGACCGTGAAGTTCAGGTTCTCGTCCAGCACGCCGTAGCCGAAGCGGTAAGCGCGAGGTTTGCTGTCGTCGGTGCCCAGCGCCGTGCTCAGCTTGTCCACCTTCAGGAAGCGCCGCGCCACCTTGTCGCCCGCGTAGACCTCCAGCACGCCGTTGGTGCCGGTCCAGTTCTGGATGTCGCGGCCGAACTTGTTCTGCTGCTCCTGGGTGCAGGACGCCAGCAGCACGGCGGCGGCCGCCGCCGCGACGAAGGTCACGCATGAATGACGCATGTCTCAATCCTCCTCAAGAAGTTGCGGCAGTATGTGCGCCGCCCCGCCCCGCAGCACCGCGTCGGCCACATCGTCGAGTTCGGTCGGCTCGGGATTGACGACGACCACCCTGCCGGCAGCGGCGCGAGCCAGCCCGGCCGCCGGATAAACCACCCCCGAGGTTCCCACCACCAGCATCATCTCGCAAATGCGCGCGGCCTCCTCGGCCGCCGCCATCGCCTGCGGCGGCAGAAGTTCGCCGAACCACACGACATCGGGCCGCAGCAGGTTGCCGCAGCGGGCGCAATACGGCGGGCTGCCCCTGGCCGCCGCCTCGGCGTTGCAGCAGGGGCCGGGCCGGTCCAGCCACTTGTCCTCGAAGATGTTGCCGTGCAGGGCCAGCACGCCCGGGCTGCCGGCGCGCTGGTGCAGTCCGTCGACGTTCTGCGTGATCAGGGTCAGCCGTCCCGGGTGGCGTTGCGCGAAGGCCGCCAGCGCCTCGTGGCCGGCATTGGGCTGCACCTTGGCGATCAACTCGCGCCGGAAGGCGTACCAGTCCCACACCCGCGACGGATTGGCGCGAAACGCCTCCTCGGTGGCGAGCTGCTGCGGATCGAACTGCGCCCACAAGCCGGTCTGCGCGTCGCGGAACGTCGGCACGCCCGACTCCGCGCTCATGCCCGCCCCGGTCAGCACGGCGATGTGCCGCGCATCGCGCACCCAGCCGCGAACCTGCTGCATCATGACCGCTGCCGCAGCGCCTCGTAGAGGCACAGGCCGCTGGCCACCGACACGTTCAGGCTCTCCACCGCGCCGCGCATGGGAATGCTCACCAGCTCGTCGCAGGTCTTGCGCGTGAGCTGGCGCAGGCCGGTGCCTTCGGCGCCCAGCACCAGCGCCACCGGGCCCTTCAGGTCAGCCTGATACAGCGTGCGCGGCGCATCGTCGCTGGCGCCCACGCACCAGATGTTTCTTTCCTTCAGCTCGCCCAGGGTGCGCGCGAGGTTGGTGACCATGAAGTAGGGCACGGTTTCGGCGGCGCCGCTGGCGACCTTGGCGACTGTGGCGTTGATGCCCGCCGCATGGTCCTTGGGCGCGATCACGGCATGGGCGCCGGCGCCGTCGGCCACGCGCAGGCAGGCGCCCAGGTTGTGGGGATCGGTCACGCCATCGAGCACCAGCAGCAGCAGCGGGCCTTCGACCTGGTCCAGCAGGTCGTCCAGCGAGTGCGCCTGGGGCACCGCCTGCACCCGCGCGGCCACGCCCTGGTGGCCGTGGCTGCCGGCCAGCTTGGCCAGGCGAAGGCCGTCGGCTTCGATCACGCGGGCCCCGGCTTCGCCCGCCCGTTCCAGGAACTGCCGCATGCGCGCGTCCTTGCGCGCCGGGTCCACATAGATCTCGACGATGGACCGCGGCGCCGTCTTCAGGCGCACGCCCACGGCATGGAATCCGAACAGCACTTTGGGAGACGACATGGCGCGATTATCCCGTGGCGTCGCGTCCCGCCTTCGGCGCCGTACTCAATGGACGATGCGCCCCGCTTCGATCGTGATGCGGCGTTCGCAGCGGCTGGCGATGGCATTGTCGTGCGTCACCAGCACCAGGGTCGTGCCCTGCTCCCGGTTCAGGTCGAACATCAACTCCATCACGGTCTCGCCGGTCGCGAAGTCCAGGCTGCCCGTGGGCTCGTCGGCCAGCAGCACCGCCGGACGCACGACGAAGGCCCGCGCCAGCGCCACGCGTTGCTGCTCGCCGCCGGACAGCACTTTGGGATAGTGGCCCAGGCGCGCGGCCAGTCCCACCCGCTCCATCATCTCACTGGCGGCCTTGCGCGAATCCTTGCGGCCCGCAAGCTCCAGCGGCAGCATCACGTTTTCCAGGGCCGTGAGGTTGCCCAGCAGCTGGAAGCTCTGGAACACGAAACCGATTTTCTGCGCGCGCAGCGCGGCCCGCTGGTCCTCGTCGATGACGAACAGGTCGCATCCGTCGAGCCGGACGGTGCCGCGGGTGGGCGTGTCCAGGCCCGCGATGATCGACAGCAGCGTGCTCTTGCCCGAGCCCGACGCGCCCACGATGGCGGCGGTTTCCCTGGGCGCCAGGGTGAAATCGATATCGCGCAAAATGTCGAGCGTGCCCGTCGAGTCCGTGACCGATTTGTTGACGTGCTCGACTGAAATGATGGGATCTGCCATGTTCTCTGGGGGTTGCAACCGACG
>JAMPXR010000010.1 GCA_023701085.1 Ramlibacter sp.
CACCAGTTCGACAAGGTCGAGATGGTGCAGATCACGCATCCCGACAGGAGCTACGACGCCCTGGAGGAAATGACGCGGCACGCCGAAGCGATCCTGCAAAAGCTCGGCTTGCCCTACCGCGTGGTGCTGCTGTGCACCGGCGACATGGGCTTCGGCGCGGCCAAGACCTACGACCTGGAAGTGTGGCTGCCGGCGCAGGCAACCTACCGCGAGATCAGCTCGGTGTCCAACTGCGAGGCCTTCCAGGCCCGGCGCCTGCAGGCCCGTTTCCGCAGCGCGCAGGGCAAGAACGAGCTGGTCCACACGCTCAATGGCTCGGGCCTGGCCGTCGGCCGCACGCTGGTGGCGGTGCTGGAAAATTACCAGAATGCCGACGGTTCGGTGACCGTGCCGCCGGTCCTGCGGCCCTACATGGGCGGCGCCGAACTGCTCAGGCCCTGACCCGGCCCCCAGCCGTCGGCTCGGTTAGAATTGCACGCTTCGCACCACGCGAGTCGCGAACCTGGAGAGGTGGCAGAGTGGTCGAATGCGCCGGACTCGAAATCCGGTGTACGTGCAAACGTACCGTCGGTTCGAATCCGACCCTCTCCGCCAGCTAGCCTTCCCGCCATCAGGCCCCACCGGGCCCGCGCTCACGGCCGGGTGCGCTCTGCGGCGGCCGCGCCGCCGTGCCAGGCCTCGCGAAACCAGGCGAGCAGGGCATCGGAGCTGCCCTGGAAGACGCGTGTGCGCAGTTCCTCATACAGCGCGGCACACAAGGCCGGCAGCGCCATCTCCAGGGTGTCCAGGGTGGTTTGCGTGGCGGCGCGCTCGCACACCACGTAGTCATGCTTCAGCTCGCCGGCCGCCAGGCCGCCCAACTGCGTCGCGGCCAGCACGGCGTCCTCGACGCCCGGTGGCAATTCGACCGTCTCGGCGATCGCGGCACTGGACATGATCGCGACGGCGAGGGCGGCGGCGGCAATGGTGCACGCGAAGGTGATCATGGATGCGGTCTGGCGGTTCATCGTTTTCCCCTTCCGATGGAGAAGGGAAAATTCTGATCAGCCTGCGGCGATCGATCGATCCCGCATTTGAGCTACTCCGGCAGAGCGATGCGGCCGGATGGCCTTCGACAAAAACCGGCCCGGCGGCCGCGGGCCGCCCAGGCGGTGTCAAGAGCCGCGGATACGGGCGACCCGTAGCTTGAACTCGGCCATCGCCAGCTGGAACAGTTCGTCGGCAGCCTGGCGCAGGGTGCGGACCCGCTGGCGCTCGTCGGCCGACGGTGCCTCACCCTCGCCGCCGAGCGCGCGCAAGGATGCGGTCGCAATCTTGCGTTCGAGGGCGTGTGCCTCGCGATCAGCGGCGCGCCAGTCGTGGAACAGGCTGTCGTCGGACATCGTGACTCCAATGCGATGCCTACATTGTGAAACATGCTGCCGCATGACAGCGCGATTGCGCTGTCGCGCCGGTCCGCAACGCTGTGTTTTCGCAACGACATCCGACTTTTTGCTCTGCAGTAGCAAGCCTGTGCTCATCAGCAGTCGCTTGATTTTCGCGAGCGCCAAGTGTCGAAGCGCTCGGGACATCAGGTCTGGGGGTCGCCGTCGTCCTCGGGCCACGGCCACTGACGCTCGCGTTCCACGCGTTTCATCCGCGCCAGCGCGCTGCCCGAACCTTCACCGGAACGGCGCTCCGCGCTGCGGCTGGAGCGCTCGTCGGGGACGCGCGCGCGCTCGGGCTTCGCGACAGGCTTTGCCGGCTCGCGTCGAACTTTGCTGCGTTTGACCATTCCCGACTCTACGAGACCGGCGCGGATCGCCGGGGTAGGCCGTTGGCTGACGTCTCCGTAGGACGTTCAATTCTTGCCGCGGGTTTTCTTTCGGGAGGGCGAGGCAGGGATCGTCCGGTGGAACTTTCGACGTCGACAAGGCCGACAGAAAGCACGCGTAGGAAACGGCCTACGACGAGGCAGGCAATCGCCTGCCCATGGCCGCGCAGGCGCATCGCTATGCTCGGGCACCAGGATGACGAATTCGAAACCCAGCCCGCAGGGGCACGACACCTCCCGCCCGCGCACCGGTGAAGGCGCTGCAAGCGTGATACCGTACCTGCACATCGCAACCCCCCTCGAGCCGTCGCATCTGGACGATTCCATGCCTGCCGAACCGTGCGCCGACGACGTCGCCGCGCTCGGTGCCACGGGCAACACCCTGGCCGCCGGCAACTGAACTCTTGCTCGCTCGGCGCTTTGCTCTCCCAAGGGCGGCGGGCCAGCGGGGCACGCGAAGCGTAACGCGAATCGGGCGCACCGGCGCCGTCGGCCCGTGTCGGCTTCTGTTCTAGACTCCCGTCATGAAGCTCGACGTTCCGACGGCGGTAGCGACGCCTGCCGAAGCCCAGTGGGTCGAGGGCGAGCTGGTGCGCAGCCTGATGAGGACCGCCCGCGGCAGCCAGCCTGTCGGGGTGCTGATGATCCCCTTCGTCATCGCGGTGCTCTGGGGCGATACCGGGCTCGGTCCATTGCTCGCCTGGACCCTGGCCGCCCTGGCGCTGGCCGGAATGCGCTTCGCGATCATCCGCAGATACGTGCGCGACGTGAGTGGCGGCGATGCCGCGCGGCACCTCGAGTTCATGCAACGCTATCGCTTGCTGTGGCCCGCCAGCGCGCTGGTGTGGGGCGCCTTCACCCTGCTGTACTTCGACCGCTCTTCGCTGGCCGACCAGTTCATCTGCTGGTTGATGCTCGCGGGCCTGGCGATGTTCTCCATCAACAGCCTCTCCAGCCAGCTGCGAACGCTGCGCGCCTTCCTGGACACGCTGGCCCTCACCGCCCTGGGGGTCATGCTGTGGCGCGTCGGCGTGGAGCTGCAGTTCAACGGCCCGAGCTACCACTACTGGGTCATCCTGCTGCTGCTGGTGTTCTGGCAGGTGCTGCGCAAGGCCGGCCAGCGGCTGCACGAGACGCACCGCAAGAACTTCGAGCTGCAGTACCGCAACAACCAGTTGATCGAGTCGCTCACGCGGCAGACGCAGGCGGCGCTGGACGCGGTGGAAATCAAGAACCGGTTCCTGGCCAGCGCGGCCCACGACATCCGCCAGCCGGTGCATGCGCTCAGCCTGTACGCCGACTGGCTGGGCAGCGAGCCGGAGCTGGTGCACGAGATCGCGCCCAAGATCGTCGAGTCCACGAAGGCCGTCAACGCCCTGTTCGATTCGCTGTTCGATCTCGTGCGGCTGGATTCGGGAAAGATCAAGCTGAACATCGAGCCGGTGGACCTGGGCCAGCTGCTGCACGACCTGGAACTGCAGTACCGCCCGCTCGCGCAGGCCAAGGGGCTGCGCCTGCGTGTCCATGCGGTGCCCGGCACGGTGCTGTCGGACGCGATCCTGCTGCGGCGCATCGTCGGCAACCTGGTGTCCAACGCCGTCAAGTACACGCAGCGCGGCGGGGTGCTGCTGGCCTCGCGCGCGACGCGCCGAGGCTGGCGCATCGAGGTCTGGGATACCGGTGTCGGGATCGCGCCGGTGCACCAGCGCGAGATCTTCCGGGAGTTCTTCAAGGTGCCCAGCCATGCCGGCACCGAGGAAGGCTTCGGCCTGGGGCTGTACATCGTCGCGCGGCTGGCCACCATCCTCGGCCATCCGCTCAGCCTGGCCTCCCGGCCCGGGCGCGGCACGGTGTTCCGGCTGATGCTCCAGCCCACGGACGCGCAGGCGGCGTCGGACCGGGCGTCCGCGTTCGGCGGCCTAACTGGCCAGCATGCCGTGAGTACGAGCGTAGTGGATGGTCTGGGTCCGGCTCTTCACCCCGAGCCGGCGAAATAGCCGCCACAGGTGCACCTTGACGGTGTGCTCGCTGATGCCCAGCTCGTCGGCGATCTCGCGGTTGGACAGCCCGCGATCGAGCATGACGATCAGCTGCTTCTGGCGCTTGGACAGCTTGTTGTCGGTGGGCGTGAGTTCCTCGAATCCGCCATCGGCCGTGAGCAGCGCGCGCAGCGCGTTGCCGATCTCCTGGGCGCCGGCCGACTTCTCGATGTAGATGTCGGCGCCGGCGTCTATGCATTGCTCCTCGGCGTCCGCCGCCGGCGAGGCCGACAGCACCGCCAGCGGGGTGTCGGGGAAGCGGTTCTTCATCTCGTGGATGCCCGACGTGCCGGTGGCGTCCGGCAGTTTCAGGTCCAGGCAGATCAGGTCGGGCGCTCCGTGCTGCTTGACGGCGGCTTCGACGCCGCCGATGCGGTCCAGCTCCACCACGTTGGCGCCGGGCCGCAGCCGGCGCATCAGCATGACGACGGCTTCTCGCATGAGCGGATGGTCGTCGATGACGTAGACACTCATGGGTTTTGAGTTTTTCGTTTCAGGGGTCATCATAAGAAGTAAGCATAACTCTGATTCGGGTGCCGTGACCAGAGTGCTTTAGCATGCCAACGATTATTGCCCCTGGGCGAGCAGCTCGAGCGCGGCGGCCAGGTCGGCCGGGGCCACGCCCTCGGCCAGCCGCAACCCAGGTTCGAGCCCGGCCGATCCGCTTTTCCTGAGCTGCGCGATGCTGCGGCCCGCCTCGTGCGGAGAGGCGTACCCGGCGCTTTGCGCTAGCAGCCGGCCGCCGCCGTCCACCAGCTTGAAGTAGTGCTGTCCGTCGGCTTCACGGTACTGCTTGAACGAGGGCAGCGCCACCTTGGCGCTTTTCGCTTTGCCGCCCTTCGCGGCCGTGGCGGCAAGATTGCGCAGTCCGACCGCGTGGCGCAGTTCGGCCAGGAACGGGCGCGCCAGCTCGCGCGCCTTGTCGGCGCCGGCGCGCAGGATCTTTTCGAGTTCGGCCGGGTTGTTCACCAGCGCATCGTGGCGCTCGCGCATCGGGGCGATCTCGCGGTCGATGCGCTCGAACAGCAGCTGCTTGGCGTCGCCCCAGGCGATGCCGTCGGCATACGCCTGCCGCAACGCCTGCGTTTCCGCGGGCGAGGCGAAGGCCTGGTAGATCTGGAACAGGGCGGAGCCTTCGACCGGCTTGGGCTCGCCGGGCGCGCGCGAGTCGGTCACGATGCCCGCGATCTGCCTGCGCATCTGCGCGGGCGGCGCGAACAGCGGGATGATGTTGTCGTAGCTCTTGCTCATCTTGCGGCCGTCCAGTCCGGGCAGCATCGCCACGGACTCGTCGATCGCCGCTTCCGGCGCGACGAAGTGCTCGCCATAGAGATGGTTGAAGCTCTGGGCCATGTCGCGCGCCATCTCGATGTGCTGCACCTGGTCGCGACCCACCGGGATCTTGTGCGCCTTGAACAGCAGGATGTCGGCCGCCATCAGCACCGGGTACATGAACAGGCCGGCGGTCACGTCCGCGTCGGGGTCGCTGCCGGCGGCCATGTTCTTGTCGACCGACGCTTTGTAGGCGTGGGCGCGATTGAGCAGCCCCTTGCCGGTGACGCAGGTCAGCAGCCAGGTCAGCTCGGTCACTTCGGGGATGTCGGACTGGCGGTAGAAGAACACGCGCTGCGGGTCGAGGCCGGCGGCCAGCCAGCAGGCCGCGATCTCCAGCGTCGAGCGCTGGATGCGGGCGGGCTCGTCGCACTTGATCAGCGCGTGGTAGTCGGCCAGGAAGTAGAAATTCTCGGTGCCGGCGCGGCGGCTGGCCTCGACCGCGGGTCGGATCGCGCCCACATAGTTGCCCAGGTGGGGCGTGCCGGTCGTGGTGATGCCGGTCAGGAAACGCAGGGGAGGGGTCATTGCAACAGGAAAGTCAGGGGCGCCAGCAGCAGGTCCAGCGCGACGTAGCCGACCTTGATCAGGGGCAGAAGCCAGTAGGTGCCGACCACGCCCAGCAGGACCAGTCCGAGCACGATGAAGAAACCCCAAGGCTCGATGCGGCTGACGGCCTGAGCCTGGCGCCACGGCAACAGCCCCACCAGGATACGGCCGCCATCCAGCGGCGGCAGCGGGAACAGGTTGAAGGCCCACATGACCAGGTTCACCAGCACGCCGGCCTTGCACATCTCGAGAAAGAAGCGCTCACCCAGGTCCGCGCCCACCAGCAGGGCGTAAGCGGCCGCCCACAGGATGGCTTGCGCGAAATTGGAGGCGGGACCGGCGAGCGCGACCCAGATCATGTCGCGCTTGGGGCGCCGCAGCCGGCCGAAGTTCACCGGCACCGGCTTCGCGTAGCCGAAGAGGAACGCGCCTGCCGTCGCGAAGTACAGCAGCAGCGGCATCAGGACGGTGCCCACCGGGTCGATGTGCTTCATCGGATTGAGCGTGACGCGGCCCATCATGTAAGCCGTGTTGTCGCCCAGGTAACGCGCGACATAGCCGTGGGCCGCCTCATGGATGGTGATGGCGAACAGCACCGGAAGCGCGTAGATCAGGACCGTCTGGATGGCGTTTTGGATATCCACGGGGGCGATTGTCTCAGACGGCGGCGCCCCGGACGGCTCACAGGCCCAGCGCCGCCACGTCGCCGCGGCCCTGGCGCAGCAGCAGCGCTTGCCCGCCGGTTCCCATCGGCGTCAGATCGATGATGGTGGTGGGCTCGGACGCGCAGGCGCCCGCGTCGATCACGCCGGCGACCTGGTGCTCGAAACGCTCGCGGATCTCCTGCGCATCGTTCAGCGGCCGGGTCGCGCCCGGCGGGATCAATGTGGTCGCCAGCAGTGGCGCGCCATGCAGCGCCAGCAGCTCCTGCAGCGCGCGGTGGTCGGGCACCCGCAGGCCGATGGTCTTGCGCTGCGGATGGCTGACACGGCGCGGCACTTCGCGCGTCGCCTCCAGGATGAAGGTGTACGGGCCGGGCGTGGCGGATCGCATCAGCCGGTACTGCCGGTTGTCGACGCGCGCGTAGTTGGCCAGCTCGCTCAGGTCCCGGCACAGCAGGGTGAGGTGGTGCCTCTCGTCCACGCCGCGGATCTGGCGCAGCCGGTCCACCGCGGCCTTGTCGTCCAGGTGGCAGGCCAGCGCGTAGCTCGAGTCGGTGGGAATGGCCACGACGCCGCCGCGTTCGAGCAGGCCGGCGGCCTGCTTGAGCAGGCGCACCTGGGGGTTGTCGGGGTGGACTTCGAAGTACTGGGCCATGGTCTTTTCAAACTTCGAGCGGTTCGAGGGCCAGGCGGCTCTCGCGCACCGTGAGCCAGGCCCCGCCCGCCCCGCAGACCGCGATCATCACGATGCCCAGCAGCGACCAGTCGTCCGGCACATGGGAAAACACCAGCCAGCCCCCCAGCATGGAAAAGCCGATCTGCGCATACAGATAGGGCGTGAGCGTCGCGGCCGGCGCGCGCCGGTAAGCGAGGATCAGCATGAAGTGCCCGACGGTCGCGGTCAGGCCCATGAAACAGAGCGCGGCCCAAAGCCAGGGATCGGGCAGTTCCGTCCAGACCCAGGGCAGGGCCGCCGTGGCCAGCAGGGTACCGACCCAGCCGGTGTACAGGTGCATGGTGACGGGGTCTTCGGTACGCGCCAGCTTGCTGGTCAGCACCTGGAACCAGGCGTTGGTGACGACCAGTCCCAGGGGCAGCAGGCTGGCCCAGCTGAACGCCTGGCTGCCGGGCCGGATGATCACCAGCGTGCCGGCGAAGCCGCCGGCCACCAGCGCCCAGCGCATGGGCGAGACTTTTTCGCCGAGCACGGTCGCGGCCAGCACCGTGATGGCCAGCGGCGTGATCATCACGATGGCGGTGAATTCGCCCACCGGCATGTACTTGAGGCTGGCGAAAGCCAGCAGGCTGCTGGACAGCAGCAGCACGCCGCGCAGGCACTGGAACCCCGGATGCAGGGTGCGCCAGATGGCAGCGCCGCGCACCGGAAGCACGGACAGCGTGGTGGCGACCGCCTGGAAGGCGTAGCGAAACCACAGCGCCATCAGCAGTGGCACCGATACGCTCACGTATTTGGTGGTCGTGTCCAGCGCGGAAAAGCAGGCGCAGGCGGCCAGCACCAGCGTGATGCCCGCGAGGCCGCCAGGGCCGCCCTCCGAGAGCCCGGAAGGCGTCTTCACCGGATGCGGTCGGCCAGCAATTCCCACACCGGCACCAGATCGCCGGGCAGGAAGGGCAGCTGGCCCAGGTCGGTATGGCTTTCGCCGGGGCTGTGAAAGTCGCTCCCGCGCGAGGCGGCCAGGCCGAACTCGCGCGCGGTGTCCGCATACTTCACGTACTCGGCCGCCGAGTGGCTGCCGGTCACCACCTCCACGCCCCTGCCGCCATGGGCCTTGAACTCGCCGAACAGCGCGAATTCCTCGTTCGCGGTGAACCGGTAGCGCGCCGGGTGCGCGATGATGGCCATGCCGCCGGCGCTGGCGATCCACTGGATCGCCGACTTGAGCGTGGCCCAGCGGTGCGGCACATAACCCGGGTTGCCTTCTGTGAGGTACTTGCGGAACACCTCGCCGGTGTCCTTGCAGACGCCGCGTTCGACCAGGTGCCGGGCGAAATGGGTGCGCGAGATCAGTTCGGGATTGCCCACGTACTTGAGCGCGCCTTCGTAGGTCCCTTCGATGCCGGCTTGCGCCAGCTGGCCGGCCATTTCGCGGGCCCGGACGCCGCGGCCGCCGCGCGTTTGCCGCAGGCCCTGCAAGATGGCCGGGTCGTCCGCATCGAAGCCCAGGCCGACGATGTGCACGGTCTGGTCCGCGAAGGTGACCGAGATTTCGGTGCCGGTGAGGTACTTGATGCCGTGGGCCCGGGCGGCGGCGGCGGCGCGCTGCTGGCCGCCGATCTCGTCGTGATCCGTCAACGACCACAGCTCGACACCGTTCGCCGCGGCACGGGCGGCCAGCTCTTCGGGCGTCAGCGTGCCATCGGAAACGACGGAGTGACAATGAAGATCGGCATTGAGGATGGGCACGTGCCGATTCTAGGCGGGGGCGGATTTCCCCGCGCGCGCCGCGCAATCCCGCGCATGACGCCAGCGCCCGGGCTCAGGCGAGCGCGCCGGCCTCCTGGCGGATGTCCTCCAGCGTCACCAGCGCGCAGCGGATCGCGGTGCGCAGCCCTTGGACGATCTCGTCCAGCCGCATCGACGGCTGGCCCTGCGCCGGCAGCCAGGGCAGGTGGATCAGGCCGCCGCGCGTGTGGCCGAGTTCATGGCGCGTCGCCAGCTCGTGCATCAGGCCGTAAAAGACGTGGTTGCAAACGAAAGTACCGGCTGTCTGCGACACCTCGGCGTTGATGCCTTCGGCCAGGAGCGACACCAGCATGGCCTTGATCGGCAGGCTGCTGAAGTAGGCCGCCGGCCCACCGGGCACCACCGGCGTGTCCACCGGCTGCGCGCCGGCGTTGTCGGGAATGTGCGCGTCGTTCACGTTGATCGCGACCCGCTCCAGCGACAGTGCCGCGCGGCCGGCCGCCTGTCCGGTGCACACGACCAGCGCCGGCCGGTGCTTATGCACCAGTTCGACCAGCCGGCGCAGCGAATCGCCGAACACGGTGGGCAGGCGGGCACCGATCAGCCGATGGCCGGCGACCAGACGCCCGTGCAGCGCCTGGGTGGCCATCCAGCTGGGGTTGAGCGCGGCCCCGCCGAACGGATCGAACCCGGTTACCAGCACGGTCGGCAGGCGGCCCACGGCAACATCTGTTGCGGATACCATGCTCTCACTGTACCGCAGTGCGGTCATTCTGGAGAACGGCATGCGTTGGGAAGGCAATCGGGAATCGGACAACGTCGAGGACCGGCGGGGCGAGGGCGGCGGTGGCGGGTTCGGCTTCGGTGGGCGCAGCATCGGCATCGGCACCATCGTCATCGCGCTCGTTGGCGGCGCGATCTTCGGTGTCAATCCGCTCACCATCCTGAGCCTGCTGACCGGCGGACCCGCGCCCCAGGTGCAGCAGCAGGGCCCGGCCAAGGCGCCGCCGGCGGACGACCGGATGGCGAAGTTCGTCTCCACGGTGCTCGCCGACACCGAGGATGTGTGGAAGCAGCTGTTCAGCCAGGGTGGCGCCGCCTACCAGGAGCCCAGGCTGGTGCTGTTCCGCGGCGCGGTGGCCACGGGCTGCGGCCAGGGACAGTCCGTCATGGGGCCGTTCTACTGTCCGGCGGACCAGAAGGTGTACATCGACCTGAATTTCTACGAAACGCTCAAGAACCGGCTGGGCGCGCCGGGCGACTTCGCGCAGGCCTACGTGATCGCGCACGAGATCGGACACCATGTGCAGAACCAGCTGGGCATCACGGGCCAGATGGCGCGATTGCGCGGGCGCGCCAGCGAGGCGGAATACAACGCGATGAGCGTGCGGGTGGAACTGCAGGCGGACTGCTTCGCCGGGGTGTGGGCCCATCACGCGCAGAACGCACGGCAGATCCTCGAGCAGGGCGACGTCGAGGAAGCGATGAACGCGGCCGCGAAGATCGGGGACGACGCACTGCAGGGCGCGCGCGGCGGCGCCGTGGTGCCCGAGAGCTTCACCCATGGCACCAGCGCCCAGCGCCAGCGTTGGTTCGCCAATGGGCTGAAAACGGGCAGCGTGAAGGCCTGCGACACCTTCAACAGCCGGTCGCTGTAGCGGCCGGGCGTGCAGAGCCGAATCCTGCGCGCAGCCGGCGCGCAGGATTCGCGCCGACCGCAAGCTATCAAAAGGTTCCTGTTTCCCCGCCGGCCATCGCAAAAAGCCTTTGCGAGCGCGGCGCACGGTGTCCTGCCCGAAATGCGACAATAGCGGGTTGAGATGACTGCATCCTTTTCAAGACTTTCGCTGGCCGAGCCGCTGGCGCGCGCCGTAGCCGAGATGGGCTACGAGACCATGACCCCGATCCAGGCCGAGGCCATTCCGGTCGTACTGACCGGCAGCGACGTCATGGGCGCGGCGCAGACCGGCACCGGCAAGACGGCGGCCTTCGCGTTGCCGCTGCTGCAGCGGCTGCTCAAGCACGAGAACACCTCGACCTCGCCCGCGCGCCACCCGGTGCGGGCCCTGGTGCTGCTGCCCACGCGCGAACTCGCCGACCAGGTGGCCCAGCAGATCAAGCTGTACGGCCAGTACACCAACCTGCGCAGCGCGGTGGTGTTCGGCGGCATCGACATGAAGCCGCAGACCGCGGAGCTCAAGAAAGGCGTCGAGGTGCTGGTGGCCACGCCGGGGCGGCTGCTGGATCACATCGAGGCGAAGAACGCGGTGCTGAACCAGGTCGAATACGTGGTGCTGGACGAAGCCGACCGCATGCTGGACATCGGCTTCCTGCCGGACCTGCAGCGCATCCTGTCGTACCTGCCCAAGCAGCGCACCACGCTGCTGTTCTCGGCCACCTTCTCGCCCGAGATCAAGCGGCTGGCCAGCAGCTACCTGCAGAACCCGGTCACCATCGAGGTGGCCCGGCCCAACCAGGAGGCTTCCACGGTCGAACAGCATTTCTACAGCGTTGCGGACGACGAGAAGCGGCGCGCGCTCAAGCAGATCGTGCGCCAGCGCGGGCTCGCGCAGGCGTTCGTGTTCGTCAACAGCAAGCTCGGCTGCGCGCGACTGGCGCGTTCCCTGGAGCGCGAGGGCATGAACACGACGGCCCTGCACGGCGACAAGACGCAGGACGAGCGGCTCAAATCCCTGGACGCGTTCAAGCAGGGCAAGGTGGCGCTGCTGGTGGCCACCGACGTGGCGGCGCGCGGTCTGGACATCAAGGACGTGCCGGCGGTGTTCAACTTCGACGTGCCGTTCAACGCCGAGGATTACGTGCACCGCATCGGCCGCACCGGCCGCGCCGGACAGTCGGGCCTGGCCGTCACCTTCGTGTCGGGCAGCGACACCCGGCTGGTCGGCGACATCGAGAAGTTGCTCAAGCGCAAGATCGAGCTGGAAGCCCTCGAATTCGAAGAGGACCGGCCGCGCGGGCGCATCAACGACGGGCGCCGCGCCTGGCGCGAGGTCGGCGAAGTGGGCGATCCGCGCGACATGCTGGACGCCCCGCGTCCGCAGCGCGAGTACCGCGCGCACACGCCGCGCGACCCCTTCTTCGACCAGCCCTACCAGCCGCCGGCGGCCGACGCCAAACCCGCCTGGGAAGCGACCGTCCGGCCCGCGAACCGGGTGTCCGCGAACATCAAGCCCCGGCGCAAGGTCGCGGCGCTGTTCAAGTCGGAGTGACCACCGGGCGGCGGGCCCGGTCAGAGCCCGCCCGCGCCCGGCACACGGGCCTGTTCGCAGTCCACCTGGATCAGCTCGTGCCCGGCGCCCGCGACGCCCAGGCGCAATGCGCTCAAGGCACCGCCCCAGACACAGCCCGTGTCCAGCGAGATGAGGTCCGGCCGTTGCAGGAAGCCCAGCGTGGACCAGTGGCCGAAAGCGATCGTCGCGTCCGCCGTCTTGCGCCCGGGCACGTCGAACCAGGGCAGGTACCCGGGCGGTGCGGCGTCCAGCCCGCCCGATGATTTCAGGTCCATGACGCCCTGCGCGGTGCAGAACCGCAGACGCGTGAGCGCGTTGACGATCACGCGCAGGCGGTCCGCGCCGTGCAGCGAGTCGTCCCAGCACGCGGGCTCGTTGCCGTACATGGTCGAGAGGAAATCGACCAGCCCCGGCCCGCGCAGCGCCGCTTCCACCTCCGCCGCGAGCGCCAGCGTCTGCGCAAGGTCCCACTGTGGCAGCACGCCGCCATGCACCATCAGCAGGCCGTGCGCGCGAATCGCCAGGCGCTGCCAGCGCAGCCACTCCAGCAGTTCGCCGCGGTCGCGCGCCAGCAGCACGTCGTCCATGGTGTCGTTGCCGTGCGGCGGACGGCATCCGTGCGCGACGGCCAGCAGGCTCAGGTCGTGGTTGCCCAGCAGGCAGCGGGCCGCGTCGCCGTAGGCCATGAGCCGGCGCAGCACCGCGCCCGATTGCGGTCCCCGGTTGACCAGGTCCCCCAGCACGTAGAGCGTGTCGCGGCTGGCGGAGAATCCGATTTTTTCGACCAGGCGGCCCAGGGCGCCGTCGCAGCCCTGCACGTCGCCTATCAAGTACAGTGCCATGATGTCCGATTCTGCCCGAAGGGCTTGTTCGCGCCGATGGAAGTGCTGCTGATTGCGCTGCTCACGCTGCTGAACGGCGTGTTCGCCATGTCGGAAATGGCGCTGGCCTCCAGCCGCAAGGCGCGGCTGGCCACCTTGGCCGGTGACGGCGACCATGGCGCGGCGGCGGCGTTGCGCCTCATGGAGCAGCCCACGCGCTTTCTTTCCACGGTGCAGGTGGGTATCACTTCCATCGGCATTCTCAACGGCATCATCGGCGAGGCGGCCTTCAGCGCGGCGCTGGCCCATTGGTTCCAGTCCATGGGCCTGGGGGCGCGCTCCTCGGCGTATGCCGCCACCGGCATCGTGGTGGCCGTGATCACCTTCGTCACCATCATCTTCGGGGAACTGGTGCCCAAGCGCATCGGTCAGCTCTACCCCGAGACGGTGTCGCGCCTGCTGGCGCAGCCCATGGGATGGCTGGCGCGCGCGGCGGGTCCGTTCGTGAAGCTGCTGACGGTATCGACCCAGGCCGTGCTCAAGCTGCTGGCGATCGACACCACCCGCGGGCGCGGCATGACCGAGGAAGAGATCGCCCACAGCCTGGAAGAGGGCGTGGACGCGGGCGTGATCGAGCAGCACGAGCGGCAGATGGTGGCCAACGTCTTCCATCTCGACGACCGGCCGCTCACGTCCATGATGGTGCCCCGCTCCGATGTCCAATGGCTGGACGCCGGGCTGGACGTCGGGCAGGCCCTGCGCCAGATCGGCAAGGAGGGCGCGCATTCCTGGTACCCGGTGTGCCGCGGCTCCCTGGACAACGTGGTCGGGGTGGTCAGCGTGGCCAGGCTGCTGGCGCTGGGCGCCGAGCCGGCGGGCACGCTCGAGCAGCACGCGAGCCCGGCGCTCTTCGTGCCCGAGACGCTCAGTGGCATGGAGCTGCTGGAGCAGTTTCGCGCCCGGTCCGGCCGCGTCGTATTCGTGGTCGACGAGTGGGGCGTCGTCCAGGGGCTGATGACGCCGCACGACCTGCTGGAGGCCATCACCGGCGAGCTGCAGCCGGTGGCGCAGGCGCTGGCCTGGGCCACCCGCCGCGACGACGGTTCCTGGCTGCTCGATGGGCAGATGCCGGTGGCCGAGCTGAAGACGCGGCTGGAAATCCGCGAATTGCCCGACGAGGAGCGCGGCCGCTACAACACCGTGGCGGGACTGCTGATGTCGGTGTCCGGCCGGCTGCCCGGCGTCGGCGAACGCATCGACTGCGGCGATTGGACGTTCGAAATCGTCGACCTCGATGGCAAGCGTATCGACAAGGTGCTGGCGCAGCCGCGGCACGAGCATGCACGGGCGCGCGCGCCGGGCAGGACTGTCACGTAAGGCGGGGTCTGAAGCGGCCGGCGACGCCTCCGGCGCGGCGCGGCCCGCGCGCGGGCGACAGCGCTTCAGCGGGCGGCGCAGGAAGCGCCGGGCCGCGGGCCGGCGCCCGATTTGCCGGCGTCGATCACTTCCACCGCACCCTCGCCGACCAGCCGCTGCAGCAGGCGGTCAAGTTGCTCGGCGCGCAGCTTCGAATGGGCGAGGATCCAGCCGCGATTGATCGGCCGCGTGCTCATCACGGACAAGGCACGGAACACGTCGGCGGTCCGTTCGGCGGTGGGCAGCTCGGGCCAGTACCTGAGCCGGTAGATCAGGCCGCCGCTGTTGTCGCCCGAGCCGTCCCTTTGCGATGCCACGAAGCGCAGCTCCCCCAGTGAAATCGACGTCTTCCTGGCCCAGTGGTACAGCGTGCCGCAGACGTTTGGCATTTTGCCGGTTCCGATGCAGGAATGATCAGCTAAATGTCGGCGCCGCCCCATGGGGCGCGCTAGGGGAAAACCGGCGCCGCGCTAGGGCGATTGCTTATCCCGGCTGCGCTTTCAGCCGCGCAGCCAGGTCACCGTGGCAATGCCCAGGGCCGTGAGCGCGAAGGAGCCGGCCAGGTGTGCCGAGGCGGTCGCCAGGGCCCACGCCGTGTGGCCCTGCTGCAGCTGCGTGACCACTTCGGCCGAGAACGTGGAGAAGGTGGTCAGGCCGCCGAGGAAACCCGTCACCACGAACAAGCGCACATGTGGCGACAGGTCCGGCATGTGGACGAACACGGCGACGGCGACGCCCACGAGGTAGCCGCCGATCAGGTTGGCCGCCAGCGTGCCCAGCGGCAGCGCGGGAAAGAGGTGATTGAAACGGCCGGCCAGCACCCAGCGCAGCAAGGCGCCCAACGAGGCGCCGGCGCAGACCGAGAGGGCGGACGCGATGGAAAAGGGGACGGGCGGCACTTTCTGAGCGTGTGACGGATGGGGCGCCGTCGGCAGGAGCTGGGGTGCGCCGGACGGCCGACGCATTATCGGCGAAGCCTGCGGCATCTTCCGCATACGTCGCCACGCGCCCTCGGGCGAGCAGCGTTCCATGCTGCCGCGCGCAAGCCGTGCCGCGACGGCGTGGCGTTCTTCACGCGCGATTACTGCGGCGGCGGCGGCTGCGAGAGCCAGCGCGGCAGCGTGTAGCCGGTGGCCAGCGCGAGCACGCGCAGACCGGTCGCCGTGCCGGCGGCCAGCAGCAGCGCCCAGCCCTGGGGCAGGCCCACGTGCGCGGCGGCCACGAACACCCAGCCGCCGGCGAAGGCGCAGACCGCGTAAGGCCGGTGGTCGCGCAGGGCCGTGGGGATTTCGTTGCAGACGATGTCGCGCAGCACGCCGCCGAAGGTGGCGGTGACCACGCCCATGAGGACGGCGACGATGCCCGGCAGACCCTGGGCCAGGGCCAGCTGCGTGCCGCTGGCGCTGAACAGGCCCAGGCCGAGCGCGTCGGGCCACTGCATCGCGCGTTCGGTGGGCGCGAAGTGGCGCGCGCGCAGGAACGCCATGGCGGCGATGCACAGGGCCAGCAGCGCCCACAGCCATTCGGAGTGCGCGACCCAGACGAAGGGACGGCGGTCCAGCAGGACGTCGCGCAGGGTGCCGCCGCCGAACGCCGCGAGGCCCGCCACCACGCAGACGCCGACGGCGTCGAGGCGCTTGCGCGCGCCTTCGAGCAGGCCCGACAAGGCAAAGGCCAGGGTGGCGCTGGCCTCCACCGCGATCAGCAGCCAGGAGAGCAGGGGGGTGGTGGACATGGCGCTATTCGCTAGGGTTAGTCCTTGGGGAGCTTCTTCAGCTGCGCCTCGAACAGTGCCACGAACGCTTCGGTCATGCGCGAGGCGGCGAACTGCGGCGGGTAGGCACGCACGATCTCCACCGGCAGGA